>NZ_PSQF01000171.1:0-2599 GCF_003324125.1 Subdoligranulum sp. APC924/74
TATTATCTGCGCTTTTGGCTTGGCATCTGCCGCACCTCGCTCGCCGTATCGGCACTTAGAATTATGCGGTATTGCCTTAAGGTTGTGCCAATCGTTCCAGGCACAACCGCCCCAAACAGCTGCCGGGCCAGTTGCCCGCGCACGAAAGGAGAAATTACTATGGCAAAATTTCATCTGATTCCCATTGTGCTGGGCGCAGCCATCGGTGTTGGCGTTTATGTTGTCAGCAAGTATCTGGCTCAGGACGAAGAGAGCGAACAGATTGTGGATGACTCCGCATTTGACGACAGCGAAGCTTCCGAAAGCACCGAAGATGCGGACGAAACCGAAGAAAATGCCGACGAGGAACCCCCCGCAGAAGAACCGGCGGCAGAGCCTGCCCCGGACGAGGAACAGCCCGCACCGTTTGAGGAACCTGCCCCCGCTGAGCAGGCCCCTGTAGCGGAGCCTGCTGCCCCGGTGGAAGAACCCGCGCAGGAAGATGACGGCGTTACCATTCCTATCCAGAGTGGTAACGATGTGCCGAATGTGAATCCGGTCCAGGACAAGACCGAACCCGTTAAGCTGACGGAGGACGGCAAGGTGGACCCTACCACCATCGCCAAAGCCGAAGATTTCGGCGACTGGGAAGAAGAAACCGGCTGCAGAGGCTGAAGGCGAGACGATATAAATGACAACGCCGCAGGGAGTGCGTGATGCTCCCTGCGGCGTTTGTTTTTTGTTTTGGGGGTAAATTTGTATTTGGAGGGATATCCTTTGCGTGCACGGCAGGGTTCTTCCCACGTTTTGGGGGTAGCAGCGTGGCAAGGCCCGGCGGGCGGGACGATGCGAGCATCGTCCCCTACAAATCATTTGCAATGTTCGCGGCAATAGGGCAAGGTTTCTCCGCGGCGGGGTGAGGGCATCCCGCCCTACCGAATGTTTTATGTTCTATCACCCACTATAAAATGCTCCGTAGGGAACGGTCTTGACCGTTCCGGAACCATGCGGTAGATGCCACAATAGAATCTTATCGCAAGCCTTGGCTACAACATCCCACAAAGCATATCAAAGGGGACGATGCTTCCGCATCGTCCCCTACTTATTATTTTACGGGTTATGGCCGCCGGCAGCTCTTACACCACCCATTGCAGCAAAATACCGCAGCAGGTGCCGCAGAACCAGAGCAGCCCTGTCATGAACAAGTTCTGTTTCCAGCTGGGGTTGACACGCCACAGCACAGCCAGGCCGATACCTGCGCCGGAGCACAGCCCCGCAAAAAAACTGCCAAAGGTAATGGCCCCGCCCATATACAGCTGAGCCAGCAGCACGCTGGCACCGCAGTTGGGTACAAGACCGATCAGCGCGGCCATCATGGGCTGGAAAATGCCCAGACTGCCCAGAAATGCCGCGGCGGAATCTGCCCCGACAAAGCCAAAGATCAGCCCAATGATAAAGCTGAACACCAAGATGAACACAAAAATTTCCAGCGTGTGACGCAGTGCCGCCAGGAAAATGCTACTGTGTTCCTCGTGTTCTTCGTGGCAATCCACCTCATCGGCATGGCCCTCATAGCCGCCATACAGCCCTTTGGGCAGGATGCGGCGCAGCGGAACATCCAACACCAAACCGGCTGCAATGCCAAACACGATTTTGAGCACCAGCAGCAGGCCCAGCTTGTTCCACAGGGTAGGCTCCGCCGCCAGCAGGGGGATGGCTTCATCCGATGTTGCCAGGAACACGGCCAGCAGCGTGCCGGGGGTAATGACCCGGCTGGCATAAAAGTTGGCCGCTACCGCCGAAAACCCGCACTGTGGTACGCAGCCCAGCAGTGCGCCGGGCACAAAGCCCCAGTGGCCGCCGCCAGCCAGCGCTTTTTCAATTCGCTCGCCATGGTTGCGTTCCAGCCATTCGATCAGCAGATATGCCAGATACAAAAACGGCAGCATTTTTACGCCGTCGATCAGTGCATCCAAAAAAGCATCAACAATAATTTCCATAATTCTCCTATCTGTTGCAAAGGTTGGGGTTTCAGGGCATAACATGGCCGCACGGTTCGGAGCAGCTGCCCGGAGCCATGCGGCCCTTTTTCATTTTTTACTGCCTTTGTTGGTTTCAAAGCCGCGCAGCAGCGCTACGGCTTCCCGCACACGGGCGGGGGAAATGCGGGTACGGAACCGCTCCATGCTGCGGGAAGAAAACGGCACATCATAGGTAAAGGAATCAAAGCCCAAAAAGTATTGCAGGTAGGGGCTTTCGCGCACGATCTCCACCGTTTCGCTGTCCGTTGTGCGACACGCTGCACGAATCACCAGCACACCGAACGCCATGCGGGCCGGAATTGCCACCTTGCCGCCAGCAGCAAAATGGCCGCTGTACTCCTGTTCAATGGCATCCCAGTCAATGGCCTGGGCCAGGCGCACCCAGCGGTTCTCCTGTACCAGCTCGCCTTCATAGGGCGGCAGGTAGTCATCAATGCTCATCTGATGTTGAATTGTGCGGTACATGGTTGCACCATTCCTTTTTATGTCGTTCCCGTTTTTAGGCAATACCGCATAATTCTAAGTGCCGATACGGCGAGCGAGGTGCGGCAGATGCCAAGCCAAAAGCGCAGATAATA
>NZ_PSQF01000172.1:0-2460 GCF_003324125.1 Subdoligranulum sp. APC924/74
TTTCAGGCTTTCCACCGTTGCTGTGGTGGCATAATCCTGCAATTTTCTGTCAACCGCATCGTTGGCGGCGCTGGTGGCGGTATCCTTTACGTTGGCCGTTACCGTTTCAGTCACTGACTTGGTGACCTCGGTTTTGATCTCGTCAGCGGTCTGCGAAAATAAGCTTTTTGCGCTTTCCTGCGTCAGGTAGTCGCCGCTGCTGGCATTCCACGCGGTCGGCGCGTTGCCGTATTGCAGCATGGGGTGCAGCAGCGAAAACTTGTTGGTGTAGTTGCCGGTACCAGCGTGGGTGGTACCACTGCCCATATCCACCAGCTTTAAGGTGGCGTTGTCCGGCGGCGTCCACAGGCCATACCGCAGTACCCAGCCGTCCGTCTGCTCAATCTCCAGCTGATCAGTTGGCTTAATGGTTGCCCAGCTCTGGCTGGTGGAGTACCCCGCCGTGTAAGCGATTTCCATACAGAACTCATCCGCACCAGAAACGGGTTTGTACATAACAGACAGGCACAATGTCACGCCTTTTGCCACATACGCACCCACCGTTGTCCAGCGAAAATATCGGTTGGAGTTGGTGTTGGCCATGGTCGCCCCGCCGGTTAGTTCATAGGTAATAGAACTGCCGTCGCCGGTATTGCCTTTCAGTTCAGCGTTCTTGAAGCTCTCACTGCCCAGGATCAGGTTGCCGCCGCCGGTGATTTTGGTGTCTTTTTTCACCTCAGAGGAAAGCCCGTCCACCGTTGCTTTCAGGTCGGTGTACTTGCCGGTCAGGTCGCTGGCCTTTACTTCCAGGCCGTCAACGCTGGTCTTGATCTCCAGCATCTTGCCGGTCAGGTTCTTGTAGCTCTGGTTGTTCACGGCGCTGGAACTTTCCCGACTGGCGCTGCCCACGCTTTCAAAGCTTGCCTTGCCGGAGGAGATTGTGGCGCTCATCAGGTAGGTGTCGAACTCCCGCCCGCGTGCGTCCTTAACGTGCACGATCTGCCCGCAGGCAAGGCCGGAACTGCTGGGCACCGATACTTTGCAGGGGGTGTAGGTCACGTTTTTCAGCACGTTGTACAGGTTTTGGACAACGGTTTTCAGGTTGGCTTCGGTGCCGGTTGTCAGCAGCAGATTGCCCTGCACTGCATAGGTGTTGGTGGCAGTGGTGCTGTCAGGGTAGATGACCCCCACGTCACTGTCCGACTGCCGGATCTGGACTTTCTCAATGGCCTTGACGGTGTAATCCTCGTAGCTCAGGCTGTCGGCATAGTAGGCGGTGCTGCTGTTGGCACCGTCCGGGGTGATTTTAGCAGTGCTGCGCTTGTCTGTGTAGGTCAAGAATTGCAGCTTGCCGTCTGCATTCATGTGGGCGTAGCAGCCTGCCGCTTCCGCCGCCCAGGAGATGATCTGGCGGCAGGTTAAATCGTCTGCATAGAACGCCTGCACGCTGTAGCTGCCATTGATGGGCAGACTGCTGCTGGCAAGCGCGACCCCTGCCCGCTGGCAGGCCAGCTGAACCAGCTGCCAGATAGTTTTGGGGAACTGCGCCTGATTGGCGTGCAGCCAACCGGAGAAGTCCGCATCCAGCTTGGACATGGTGTCGTAGGCCGTGACCTTGTAGCTGTTGCGCTTGGTGCGGGTGGGCTTTTCGGCATAGAAAACGCCCACCTTGGTTCGGTTCCCGGCATCGTCCTGCCGGTAGTAGGTCAGGGCATCCCCGGCAGTAATTTGCAGGCTGCCGCCCGGGTCTGCCCAGATTTCGGCTTCAATGTAGTCCGAGAACGCAGAGCCGATGGTGAATTCTTGCCCGGCGTTTACCGCGGTGTGCAGGGTAAGACTCTTCACCGCGCTGCCGGGGGAGCCGCCCTTTAATTCGGTGCCGCTTGGGAGAGTGAGAATTGGTTGGAGCAAATATACACCTCCTTTGGTTTTAGTTAGGAGGTAGGAGTGAGGAGTTAGGAGTTCATGGTGTGCGCGTGCGCGCACGGGTTGAAAATTGGGCCGCAATCCCGTAGGAGCGCACAGTGTGCGCCCGTCGCCTTGCGGTAAATCCTGTTATGGCATCATCTACCGCAAAGCCCCGGAACGGTCAAGACCGTTCCCTACAATGCCGGACCTTAGGCCCGTTTTAACTCCCAACTCCTACCTTCTAACTCTCAATCAGCATTCAATAATGTTAAATTTAAGGTTCTTCCACTGTTTCGTCTTGGCGTTATGCCAGGCGATGCCGTATTTGCTGCAGTAGCAGGTGGTGGTTTCGGTCTCGGTGGAAGAGCCGGCTTTGGGATGGGTGAACTGAAACGTTGCCTTGCCTGCAAACAGCCCGATGGTGTACTTGTATTCGTCGTCAGTCAGGCAGCTGTAGGCGATGGGCCAGGTGGCAACCTTTTCCCGCACCACTTCGCGGTGCATGTACCCGGCTTCGTCGCGCCCGGAATCGCTGGAATCCAGGTCGGAATAGCTCGGTTCGATGTCGCAGTC
>NZ_PSQF01000173.1:0-2447 GCF_003324125.1 Subdoligranulum sp. APC924/74
TATTATCTGCGCTTTTGGCTTGGCATCTGCCGCACCTCGCTCGCCGTATCGGCACTTAGAATTATGCGGTATTGCCTAAGTAAAATAGAAAAGCGGCCGTTTGAGCTTTTGGGTTCAAACGGTCGCTTTATTTTGGGCTTTTTTCGCTGTAAGGGCTGTGTGGTTCGCCATCGGCAGGCTCAACATAGGTTATCAGGTCCTCGACCCGGCAGTGGAAAATCTGGCAGAAGTCGTCCAGCTTGGCCGTGGTAATGCCCTGCCCCTTGCGGATGCGGTCAATGGTGCCGCTGCTGATGTTGTAGTGGTTGATCAGTGTATAAGTGCTTTCCTCGCACCGCTTCATCGTTTCCCAGAATTTGTCGTATACAATCATGGTTACGCTTTTTCCTCGGCCCCAAAGCTATACCCCATATCGCGGTACAGAGCATAGGCTTTGCGCAGGAAATCTTCGGTCACGCAAAAGTATTCGGCAGCGTCGGCAAGGGTGTCGCCGCGACGCAGGCGGGCGGCAAGTTCGGGGTAGGGGATGTGCTTGAGCACGGCGGCTTTGTCGGCCCGGTATTCGGCCTGCGCTTTGAGCTGGTAGGGCGAATACGGCAGATAGAACGCGCCGCTGGCAAAGTGCCCGTCCTCGTGGATCAGGGCGGTGCGCACCTCGGCGGAAGAATCAAACCGCGCGGTGTTGATGCCCACAATGCGCCCGTTCTGCAAAGAAAGGCAGCGCATGCTGCGCAGCGGGCATTCCGCCACGGTAATGCCTTCCCGGTCCATTTCGTCCAGTGTGGCTGCAAGGGTATATTTGAACATTCGTGCCCCTCCCGCAAGCGCAGGCCCGGCCAAAGGCGGCTTACTGCTTGCCCTGGTTGATCTCCGCACGCAGGCGGATCAGGGTGGCAATATCGGCCTTGTCCTCTTCGGTCAGGTAGCGCTTCAAGTTCTCATAAGCGGCAATGGGCTCATCGCGGATCAGGTCCGAAACGGCATCCGTCTGGTCCGGCTCGGTTTCCAGCGGTTCATCCCCGGCAAGCTGGGCGATGGTAACGCCAAAATACTCGGCAATGGGCCGCGCGTGCTTCAGCGTCAGCTGTTTGGTGCGGCCGGATGCCAGCTCCGACAGGGTGCTGCGCGGGATTTTCAGCGCGCGGCACATTTTGGTTACGTCAGTGCCGTCGCGGCGGCACAGCTCCTGGATGATATCATACATTCTGCTCATGGCGGGAGCCTCACTTTACCTGCACTGCGCGGGGCAGAACCACGCAGTGATTAAATTCTGTTCCTGTATTCAGGATACCCCCGCCGCAAGGGAATGTCAAGCCTGCTGCTTACATTTTTGCCTTGGGTGTACCTGAAAAGGCGAAAATAAACGCTTTTTCGCAAGTGCAGTTTTGTGGCTTGCGCCTGTAAAACAGCCGTGATTTTTTTTCAGATACACCCGAATACCCTCATTATACCACAAGGCGAGGGTGATAAACCGGACTTTGACGGGCACAAACGGAAAAAATATTGATTTGTGTTCCCAATTATGTTCAGGAAAGGGTATACCCCACACGGTAAATGGTCTGGATCTCCTGTTTCAGCCCCAGTTTGCGGCGCAAATGCTGGATATGTACATCCACCGTGCGGGTAATGCCGATGCAGGGGTAACCCCAGGCGGTATGCAGCAGGTCGCCGCGGCTTACAGCCTGGCCGCGGTGGTCAAACAGCACTTGCAGCAGGGCAAACTCCTGCGGGGTCAGGAGAATATCCTCCCCGTGGCGCGTAACGGCGCGTGCCTGCCAGTCAATATTCAAATCCTTGTAATGCGTTGCGGTATAAGTGCTGTGCATTCCCATACGATAACCTCCTTTGGCGGAAAATTTCAACTTTCTATAATATATAAACGAGGCATGTAACCAAGATGTTACAACTGTAAATGTAAAAGATTTATGTCTTTGAACAATGTTTTCAACTTTTCCACAGTGGAAACGGTGGGAAAATCTGTGAAAAACGTTGAAAACTCAGAGTTGCAAAATTGCGCAGGAATAGATGACGAAGTATCGTGTGATTATTTTGCAAAGATAGTGGAAAACTGACCGTAAACAGGAGAAATTATCCGCAAAAAATGTGGTCAATGTTGAAAACTGCCCTGTGGCAGGGTGGGAAATGGGGAACTTTTGCGGGAAATATTGTGCGCGGGAGGGAGACATGGGACGGTTGACGGGAAAATAAAGGGGGAGGGAGGGGTCACCTGACCCCGCCGGAACTTTGCCTGGTTGCAAGTGAAAACTGGCGCAAGGAACAAGAAAAGAAAAAAGCATGTGCCCCATCCCTCAAAGATGTAAGCACATGCCTTTTTCTATTTCTAAGGCAACACCGCACAATTCCCGCCTGACGGCTTAAGCACCGCTCCGGCGGCTGCGGCACGGCATCTGCGTTGCCAAAATGCTCGATAATGTCGGGTTGCGGTA
>NZ_PSQF01000174.1:0-2385 GCF_003324125.1 Subdoligranulum sp. APC924/74
ATGGGGCGCACTTCGTTTGCCCGGTTCATGTCGGTCTTTTCGCCCATGTACGCCTGTATGGGGTCAAGGATAATCAGACGCGCCCCGTTCTGCGTGATTGCCTTTTCTATGCGCTCGTCGGAGAGGGTAAGCTCCCGCTTGGCTTCATCAATCACAAGTACGCGGTCAAGGTCGGCTTCTGCTTCCATCAAGCGGGGCTTGACGGTATCGCCCAGCCCGTCCTCGGCGGTCTGGTAAATCACATTGAACGGCGGCAGGGGCTTCATGTTCGGAAGCTCCCGCCCGGTGGTGCAGGCGGCGGCAAGGCGTAGGGCAAAAGTGGTCTTGCCCTCGCCGGGATTGCCTTGCACAATGGTTACTTTCCCAAAGGGAATATACGGCTCCCATAGCCATTCAACGGTCTGTGTGTCCACCTCGCTCATACGGATAATCTCAACGGTTTCTTCCTGCGGCGGCTCTTTCAAGCCGTAAATCGCTTCCCGGATATACTTCCCGTCCGCGATTTCTCCCCGGCGCGTCTGCACCTCGTTCCAATCTTTGAAAAGGGGAATAAGACGGTGGACGGTCAAGCCCTCCGGCATAAGCTCCACAAGGCGGCTGCAAGCGTCGTTTCCGGCTTGGTCGCTGTCAAGGCAGAGGTAAACGGTCTTGATGTTCGGACGGTCAGAGAGGAAACGCAGCAGGGCTTTTTCTCCCACGCCGCCCAGTGCAAGGTAGCTTTGTTTCTGCCATTCCTTTTTGAACAGGCAGAGGAAAGATAAAAGGTCAATCGGTGCTTCAAAGACAAACAGCCTTTCGCCCTCGCCCCGGTAGCAGAAGTTAAAGGCTTTGTCGCTGCCTTTCACATCAAGCCGGAAGCTCCCGGCTGTGCCGCGCTGGTGGGCGTATCTCGGTATGCCGCTTTCATCTCTGCCGACGAATACGGCGTTGTGATGGGCGGCTTCCTCGTAAATATCGCCGCTGGAAATGAAAAAGCCCGTCACATCTTCATCAATGCGGCGGGTTTCGGTAAGATACCTTTTCACTTGTTCGGCGGTGGGGCTGCGGGGCGGCAATCGGAAGTCGGAGAGGGGCGCGGGGCTGTCCGGCGGTGGGGCTGCGCCTTTCTCTCCTGTGAGAAGTTCAACGGCTTCGGTAAAGCTCTTTCCGAAAAACTCCATGAGGAAGTCAACGGGGCCGCCGCCCTTGCTCTGGCTGTGCCTGTACCATTTGTTTCCCCGGACAGTCAAGCTGTCGTGCCGTTTCCAGCGGTACTCGTTCCCGGCGCGGGTAAGCTGCTCGCCCTGTGATTGCAGGAAAGAAACAAGGTCGGCTTGGTTGGCGTGGTCTATCTGTTCTTGGGTGTAATACATGGCTGATACCTCTCTTTCTGTGGTTGAATTGTTCATAGTTTTGATGTAGAATGAAACCGAAAAATCGGAAGTTAGTGAGGTGCTGGATTGTGAATGAAAGAGAAAAAAATATTCACTTATGGTTTGAAATGTGGCTTACAAAACAGGATTTAGGTATTGATAATATTTTTGCAGAAGATGTAATTTATACTGAAAGTTGGGGTCCAAAATATAATAACCGTCAAATCGTAAAACACTGGTTTCAGGAATGGAATACTCGTGGCAAAGTCGTTGCTTGGGAAATCAAACAATTTTTCCACAAAGGAAATCAGACGATTGTGGAGTGGTATTTCAAAAATGAAATGAACAATGGGAGCATAGAGGAATTTGATGGAATTTCCCTGGTTGAATGGACAAAGGATAATAAAATAAAATCATTGAAAGAGTTTGGCTGCAATTTGAATAATTATAATCCTTATGAGCATAGTGACCTGCCCGAATTTAGGGACGAAAGAGCAAGTTGGTTTTAATATTAGGAATCAATAGCGTCCATTTTATCGGAAAACATTTAGGACGGACAGGCAAAACCGCTTGCCCGTCCTTTCCTTTATCGCTCCTGTTCATGCCGCTTGGCGCGGTTCTGTGTCTGTTCCGGCTGGTCGGCGCGGAGTGCAATATCCACGCATTTGCGGATTTTTTGAAGCTCGGCAACCTCGGCGCGGGTATCTTTCAGTTTGGTATAATCGCTGTCCCTCTGCGTTTTGAGGTCAGCATATTCCTGTTCCCATTCCGCAATAGGCAAGGCCTTTGTTCCTTTCGGCAGATTTGCATGGAGATAGCGGTTTGCCGCGTCCCATAGGGTAAGCTCGGCGCGGCGGGCTTCCGCAAACTTCTCCTGTTTTCCTTTCCAGCGGATTTGCCGATACTCGTCCTGTATGGGCTTGTAGGTTTGATAATTTCTGCCGTACTCCATGAGCTTTTGCAGTTCTTTCATGCGCTGCTCGGCGGTTTTCATTCCCTCCCGGATTGAATAGGCTCTATCACTGACAGAGGA
>NZ_PSQF01000175.1:0-2382 GCF_003324125.1 Subdoligranulum sp. APC924/74
CGAGCATTTTGGCAACGCAGATGCCGTGCCGCAGCCGCCGGAGCGGTGCTTAAGCCGTCAGGCGGGAATTGTGCGGTATTGCCTTAGAAAACGGCAACCACCGCACCGTCATAGGTGGAATCGATGTAATCCTTCACGGTCTGGCTGGTCAGGGCAGCAACCAGTGCCTTGATGGCGGGCTCGTTCTCGTTGCCTTCTTTTACAACCAGCAGGTTGGCGTAGGTCTGGGCAGCTTCAGAGGTTGTATCCTCAACGGCCAGGGCGTCCTTGCTGGCAGAGAAGCCAGCATCGGCAGCATAGTTGCCGTTGATAACAGCAAAGTCAACGTCGGACAGGGTACGGGGCAGCTGGGCAGCTTCCATCTCTACCAGCTCAATGTTGTGGGGGTTATCCACAACATCGTTCTTGGTGGCGGCCAGGCCAGCATCCTCTTTCAAGGTAATGATGCCCTGGGCAGCCAGCAGCTGCAGGGCACGGGCTTCGTTGGTAGTATCGTTGGGAACTGCAATCTTGGCACCGTCAGCCAGGTCGTTCAGGCTCTTGGTCTTGCCCGGGTACAGGCCAAGCGGCTCGTAATGGATGGCGGCAACGCTTACCAGGTGGGTGTTGTTCTTCTTGTTAAAGTCCTCCAGGTAGGGGCCGTGCTGGAAGTAGTTGGCATCCACTTCGCCAGACTCGGTTACCAGGTTGGGCTGCACATATTCGGTATATTCAACCACATCCAGGGTGATATCTGCCTTTGCCAGGATATCGCCAGCCACTTTCAGAATGTCGGCATGCGGCACGGGGGAAGCAGCCACCTTGATGGTGGTGCCAGCCAGTGAAGCATAGTCTACGGCAGCATCATAGCCATCACCGGTAAAATCGACGGCATCGGAGGCATCCGATGCAGTTTCGCTGGAAGCAGTGCTGGCGGCTTCGCTGCCGGAAGCGGCCTCAGAGGTGGAAGAAGCGGCAGTAGAACCGCAAGCGGCCAGGCTGAGTGTAAGGGCTGCGGCCAGAACAGTAGAAATCAGCTTTTTCATGGTTGTTATCTCCTTTTTGTTACGGTTATTTTTCCGGTTTGTGTTTGTTTTAAATTATGTTGTGGTGTTCCCTCAAACAGCGCAACACATTCGCACACCGGGCTGCTTACAGCGGGGACTGTATTTCATTGGTAACCCACCCTTTCTATCCAGATAAACGCGGGGATAAAATATTTATGGCAATGCCGCATAATTCTAAGTGCCGATACGGCGAGCGAGGTGCGGCAGATGCTAAGCCAAAAGCGCAGATAATACTTTGTGTATTATCGAGCATTTTGGCAACGCAGATGCCGTGCCGCAGCCGCCGAAGCGGTGCTTAAGCCGTCAGGCGGGAATTGTGCGGTGTTGCCTTATATAAAGCAAAAGCGGCGGCGTACCGTTCCCGGCACGCCGCCGCTGCACCCCTGCTGTTAAATGCGCGCAGGGAAAACAGGTACAGGCTGCCGGAGCAAACTGCACATGCACATCATCATACCATCACGGCGTTCTGCGGTTTTCATTCTGACAGCACTTCCTTTCCCTGCTGAACCAGCACCTTTGTGGTGCGGCACATTTGTTTTTTGCTATGGCGCAAGTATAGCCCCATTTGGCGCGGTTGTCAAGCTTATTTGTACATTTCAGCATTTTCCTATAAGTTTAGCAGGTTTGTAGAGTGTAAAATCTGCAATATGTCAGAAAATGGCCGCAGCCCGCCCCGCCTGGCAGCGTCAAAGGCTTGCCGCACGGGCAAAAATCTGCTATGATAAAGGCATCAGACATCAGGAGGCATTAACACCGTGAAGTTTTCAACCAAGGACCGCTATGCACTGCTTTTGATGGTGGAACTGGCCAGCGCCACCCCCGGGGAGTATCTGCCCCTTAAAGCAGTCAGCGATAATCAGGGCATCAGCGTAAAATATCTGGAGCAGATCGTTGCCCCGTTAAGCAAAGCCGGCCTTGTAGAAAGCGGCCGCGGCAGCCAGGGCGGCTACCGGCTCAGCCGCCCTGCCGCCCAGATCACTGCGGGCGATATCCTGCGCGCGGTGGAGGGCGAGATTGTCCCCGTTCCCTGCCTTGCCACTTCCGCAGAAAGCTGCCCCCACCGCGCCCAGTGCGAGACCCTGGGCTTTTGGGAAGGGCTGAACCAGGTCATTAACCAGTATATTGACAGCGCCACGCTGGAAAAGCTCAGCAGCGAATATCTTTCCCATTAAGGCACATGATAAAGAGAAAGCGCACGTACCTGCTATCATTACAGGTACGTGCGCTCTTGTTATTTCCTGTTCTTTTGGGTAACACCGCACAATTCCCGCCTTGCGGCTTAAGCACCGCTCCGGCAGCTGCGGCACGGCATCTGCGTTGCCAAAATGCTCGATAA
>NZ_PSQF01000176.1:0-2381 GCF_003324125.1 Subdoligranulum sp. APC924/74
TATTATCTGCGCTTTTGGCTTGGCATCTGCCGCACCTCGCTCGCCGTATCGGCACTTAGAATTATGCGGTATTGCCTTAGAACTTTTCAAATTCGTTTTGGGAATCGTCCGTGATCGTTACAATATTGCCCTTGAGCTTTTTCAGGTTACGAGCCATTTTTTTGCTTTTCAGGCGTCTTTTTCTTTTTATCGTGCGGCGGCTGTTATTTGCCGGTATCGTTCGCAACAGCATCGGCAATCAGCTTTTCCAGCGTAGCCATATTGGCCTCCTGATCAATGCCGCCCATGATCGGCTCCCCAACGATGTTGCCCTGACGGTCCACAACACAGGTTGTGGGGAAAGCCATGATGCCCAGTGCAAACTTGCCGGCCTCGCTGTCAGGATCAAAGTAGATATTGCGGAAGGATGCGCCTGCTGATTCCAGAATTTTCTTAGCGGTGGCGATATTGTCTGCGTTGCCGTCCAGCGTCTCGGTATTGACGCCGATGACCTCGCCGCCCTGCTCCTTGATGCGCTGGTTGAGTGCGTCAAGGTCATCCATCTCATCCACGCAGGGCTTGCAGCCGCTGAACCAGAAGTTTACAACGGTGAACGCATTGTTGGCAAACAGGCTGCTGTCAACGCTGTTGCCATCAAGGTCCTTGCCCTCAAACTGTGGGAAGGTGCTGCCGTTCTCCGCTGCGCTCTGGCTGGTGGCTTCATCCTGAGGAAGGGCTGTGATCTGATTTTCGATTTCCCGGATCTTATCAGCGTCCGCTTTGAGGGAGGCGTACTCTTCCTCGGTGAACTGATCCTTCGCGTTATCCACGGCATCCATAAGGAAATCGCCGTAATTGTTGTTGAGGGTGGTCTGTGTCACATTTTTGTCCATCGAGGCAAAAACCTTTTCCCACAGTTCATCGTTCGCGGTCAGAATATCGTTTTCCTCTGCCAAAAGCTGCTCCTCGGTTTTGGTCTGTGCGGTGGAGGCTGCTTCACTGCTGGCGGTGGAGGCTGTTTCACTGCTGGCGGTGGAAGCTGCTTCGCTGCCGGCGGCGGTGCCTGCCTGCTGGCTGCCGCAGGCGGCGAGGGAAAATACCAGAACCAGGCTGGTCAAAATTGCTACAATTCGTTTCATACTCAAATCTCCTTATTGTTATCTGCCTTATCGCCAAAGCCGTACTGATAGTGTATCGCCTTGGTCGGGCAGGATTTTATACACATACCGCAACGGATACACTCCGCGTGGTTTGGCGTCTTGGTAATATCCACATCCATCTTGCAGGCCCGCGCACAGGCACCGCAGGATACGCACTTATCGGTGTCCACCCGCATCTGGAAAAGAGATACACGGTTCATGACCGCGTAAAAGGCCCCCAGCGGGCAGAGCCACTTGCAAAATGGGCGGTAAAACACCACACTGGCAACAACGACCGCCAGCAGGATACAGAGCTTCCAGCTGAACAGCTTGCCGAGCGCGGCGCGTATCCCTGCATTGGTCAGCGAGAGGGGGATTGCGCCCTCCAGCACACCCTGCGGGCAGAGATACTTGCAGAAGAACGGATCGCCCATTCCCATCTCATTGACAACAAGCGCAGGCAGCAGCACCACCATGATGAGCAGCACGGCGTATTTCAGATATCGCAGCGGCTTCAGACGCTTGGTGGAGCACTTGGGCGATGGGATCTTATGCAAAAGCTCCTGCAGCCAGCCAAACGGGCAGAGAAAGCCGCAGATAAACCGTCCCAGCAGCACCCCCAATAAAATCAGGATGCCGGTAATATAATAGGAAAATCGGAATTTTGACGAGCCGACCACTGCCTGAAACGAGCCGATCGGGCAGGCCCCCGCCGCACCCGGGCAGGAGTAGCAGTTCAGCCCCGGCACACATACTGTTTTGCCCTTGCCCTGATACAGAACACCCTTGGCAAAATTCGGCAGGTGAATGTTCGTCAGCAGCGCTGCGCCTGCTTGAAACCAGCCCCGGAAACGGGCCAGAAAAGAACCGTTTTTCTTATCCAATGCCAACACACTCCATACACAACCGGATAGCCTTTGCCAACACCGTATCTGCCTCCCCACGCCAGATGCCGAAGCCGATCATCAAAACGGCGGCCAACAGCAGCGCCGACTGGGCGATTGCTTTTTTGTTTATCATTTGCGGTTGCCCCTTTCTGTTTGATGAGAACAGTATACACCCACCGATATAAAATTTCTGCTAAGAAAAAATTAGCACAGACTTTATCGAAATCTGCTATAATGACTATTATAAAGGTATCGCTGCCGTGCTTTTGCCTTGTGCAGCGCCAAAAAACATCTTAGGCATACCGCATAATTCTAAGTGCCGATACGGCGAGCGAGGTGCGGCAGATGCTAAGCCAAAAGCGCAGATAATACTGGA
>NZ_PSQF01000177.1:0-2355 GCF_003324125.1 Subdoligranulum sp. APC924/74
TGGAGTGCATAATTTTAAGTGTAAATGACACATACATGGACGCACAGGAGGTTATGCACATGACTGATTATAGCAAAATTACAGCCCTTTACTCCCGCCTTTCCGTGGGCGACGAGGACAGGGACGGCGGCGAGAGCAACAGCATACAGAACCAAAAAATATTTTTGGAGAACTATGCCAGAGGGCAGCACCTAACCAATATCCGGCACTACATCGACGATGACGAAAGCGGCAGGTTTTTTGACCGTTCCGCCTACTCCCGCATGATGGACGATGTGGAAAACGGGAAAATCGGTGTCTGCATTATGAAAGACCTTACCCGCTGGGGGCGTGACTATCTCCAAGTCGGCAACGCGATGGAGATATTCAGACGGAACAATGTGCGCTTTATCGCGGTCAACAACGGCATTGACAGCGAGAAGCCCGATACATTGGAGTTTGCGCCCTTTATCAATATCATGTCGGAGTGGTACGCAAAGGACATCAGCAAGAAAGTGAAAACGGGCATTAAGACCAAAGGCATGAGTGGAAAGCCGATTGTCACCGAAGCCCCTTACGGTTATGTCAAAGACCCGGACAACAAGGATTTTTGGATAATCGACGAGGAAGCCGCCGAGGTTGTCCGTTTGATTTTCCGTCTGTTTATCGGCGGGAAAAACCGCAATCAAATCGCCGTATATCTGACACAGGAGCAAATCCCAACCCCCACTTTCTATATGAAAGACCGAGGGCGGGGAACCTGTAAAAATAAGACGCTCAATGAGGATAACCGCTGCAAGTGGAACAAAGCCACCTTGACCAATATCCTCACACGGCAGGAGTATTGCGGCGATGTAGTCAACTTCAAGACTACAAAGCATTTCCGGGATAAACATAACCACTATGTAGACCGGAGCCAGTGGCACATCACAGAAAATGTGCATGAGCCGATTATCAGCCGCAGCGATTTTGAAACCGTACAGCGGATTTTGGAAAACGCATCCGTCAGACGCCCCAACGGGGACGGGGAAATCCACCCTCTGTCCGGCTTGCTTTTCTGTAAGGACTGCGGTGCAAAAATGCACATTCGTATTGATTACCGGAACGGCGGCAAGCGCCATGTTGCCTATTGCAGCGAGTACCACAAGGGGAAAGCCAAGAACCCCAAATGCCATTCCCCGCACATCATGGACGCGGACTTGCTCATGCAGACCATCGCGGAAGTGCTGAAGAAAATCGAGGACTATTCCATCAGCAATCGGGCGGAGTTTGAAGTCTTAGTGAAAAAGAACCTTGCCATGCAGCAGACCGACCAGAGCAAAAAGCAGCAGAAGCGTATTCCGCAAATCACGACGCGCCTTGAACAGATTGACAAGGTGCTGAATAAGCTCTACGAGGACAACGCCCTCGGCACGATTCCGCAAGACCGTTATGAGCAGATGTCGCAGAAGTATTCGGAAGAATACTATGCGCTGAAAGCGGAGCTTGCCACGCTCCAAGAGCAGCTGTCCGCTTATGAGAACGCGGGAGGACGGGCGCAGAAGTTTTTGAAGCTGACGGAACGCCATGCTGCCTTTACCGACCTGACACCCGCCATTCTCAACGAGTTTATCAGCCGGATTGAAGTGCATGAGCGCGACCAGAAAAGGGCGAGATACGCAATCCAGCACATCAGCATATATTTCAATTATATCGGCAAGTTTGAGAACGAAGTGACACAGCTTGCAGAGCCGACCGAGCAGGAAATCCGGCAAATGCGGGAGGAAATCGAAGAAGCCAAAAAGGAAAAGAGCCGCGCCTACCACCGGCAGTATTCAAGGGAGTACCGGGCGCGAAACCTTGAAAAGCAGCGGGAGTATGACCGCATGAAAGCGCGGGAATACCGGGCAAGGAGAAAGGCGCAGGCAGCCGCCGCACAGCCCACACAGTAAAACAGAATAACCGTCAACCAAGAGGGATTTTCCGAGTTACGGGAAATCCCTCTTTTGCACCCGGAGAAAGGAGCCGCCTATGGCAGAACAGACCCCCGACAATATCATCACGACCCAGAGGAACGGGCAGACCATTGTTGCGGAGTTATTTTTCAATCACAGCAGCACAGAAACATTCCGCGACAAGCTGCTCAAACTGGTGCTTGCCGACAGTACGCGTTTATCCGCGTCTGACGGTCAAGAGCCGGAAAAAACAGAAATCTTGCGATAACAGCCGCCCCGACGAACCATTCCCTGTCCGGGCGGTTTCTATTTGAAAATCCTCATTTTCCCCAAGTCAAGAGCCGGGAAAAACACCCGAAAAATGCCCCTATTGCGTAACAGGGGCGCAGAAAGGAGAGTTTATGAGAACAGGGCTTACGAAGCAGGAAAAGACCACCGATAT
>NZ_PSQF01000178.1:0-2326 GCF_003324125.1 Subdoligranulum sp. APC924/74
TTTTGGCAACGCAGATGCCGTGCCGCAGCCGTCGGAGCGGTGCTTAAGCCGTAAGGCGGGAATTGTGCGGTGTTGCCTTAGACGATATTGATTCTATACGTTAGGAACTTATTATTTTGAAGCAAAAATTTCGATCCTTGCCTGCGGCGGTGCAGGTGGCTGTAACGGCGGTGGTGGTTGTGGTGCTGGCGGTTGTTTTGACCGTTTGGCGGCACAACGGCAGCACCTATCTGACCGGCTTTTGGGACAATGGCTCCCAGACTCTCGTGTTCGGCCGCATGCTGCAGATGCAGCAGAACCAGACCAGCCCCGGCGGCTTTATGGGGGTATATACCCAGGACTGGAGCGATGAACAAAACCGCTACTGGTACCAGGACAACACCCCCGTTTCCCCGCAGGATTTTCAGGCTTACACCCACCAGACCGGGCTGCAGGGCTGGGCGTTCGGCGTGCTGAACAAAGTGCTCTCTGTTTTTGAGGACCGCGGCGAAGCGCGGGAAATCATACTGTACAACATCAACAGTATGTTGTTCTATGCGGCTACTCTGCTGGTCTGCCTGGCCGTATGGCGGGCGTGGGGGCCGCTTTCCGCGCTGGCGTGGCTGTGCGCCGTGGTGTTTGCCCCCTGGCCGCAGCGCGGCATGAAAGACCTGTACTGGTGCCTGTGGACCTGGTTGCTGCCCGCTTTGGCGGGGCTGCTGCTCTGTGCCGTTACCCGGCGGCGCGGCAAAACGCCCTGGTGGTGTTACCTGCTGGTGTTCGCCGCCTGCATGGTGCGCTGCATGTGCGGGTTTGAGTTTATTTCCACCTTTTTGATCCTGTGCGAAGCCCCGCTTGTCTACTGTTGGGCCGGCGGGGACCGCCGCGCCTGGCTGCGCCGCATGATATGCACCGGCTTTGCTGCTGTGGGCGGCGTGGCAGCGGCGCTGGGGGCCTGGTTTATTCAGGGGGTCATCTATTTTGGCAGTGCCACAGGCAGCTGGCAGAACCTGACCGGGGCTGTTACCAGCCGTGTCAGCCTGACGGATGATATGGTGAGCGATGTCAGCGTTGCACAGGTTCTGACCCGCTATTTTGTGGAGGTGGATGAACCCCTGCTGCAATTCGGCCCCTTGACCATCACCTTAAAGCCGCTGATCGCCGTTACCCTGCTGGGCTTTGCCCTGTGCCTTGCGGTGCTGGCCCTGCGCAAAAAGCTGCTGGCCGTGTTGGCCGGGCCTGCGCTGGTGTGGGTGCTCAGCTTGGCGGCACCGGTATCCTGGATGGTGCTTTCCAAAGCACACGCCTATGTGCATGTCCATCTGGTGCCCATGCTGTGGCATTTTGCACTGGTGCCGGTCAGCTGTGCGCTACTGGTGTGGCTGGTTAAAACCGCCATCACTGCGGTAAAAGAATAATTGGAATCCCGCCGCCGGGCTTGCGCACCGGCGGCGTTTGTATTACAATCAAAGGCAGCAATGCGTTTTTGATTGAGTAGCAAAGGGGGAATCTGCCATGTGGCATCCCATCAAACATTATAAAACCATCCACCACCACAAAATGCTGGTCATGCAGGGGTGTTTCCGCTGCGGGCTGTACTGGCAGGGGTTGACCCATGATTTGAGCAAACTGTCCCCCGTGGAATTCTGGGCCGGTGCCAAATATTGGCAGGGCACCTGCAGCCCCAACAACGCCCAGCGCAAGGCGGAAGGCTACTCTGCCGCATGGCTGCACCACAAGGGGCGCAACAAGCACCACCTGGAATACTGGATTGACTATGCCCCCAACGGCGATCACGCCATGGCCGGGATGCGCATGCCCAATCGCTATGTGGCGGAAATGGTGTGTGACCGCATTGCCGCCAGCAAGAATTACAAGGGTGCCAGCTACACAGACGCCGCCGCGTGGGAGTATTACAAACACAGCCGTGACCACTACATCCTGCACCCCGAAACCCGCAAACAGCTGGAAACCTGCCTGTTGATTTTGCGGGATGAAGGCGAGGACGAATGTTTCCGGTATATCCGCACGCAGTTGCTGGGGAAGAAAAAATAAAAACGGGGTACCGCCACCAACCCCGTAGGGGCGCACATTGTGCGCCCGCTTGCCATTTTTACGAGACGTTCTGCCTGTGGCCCGATGCGAGCATCGGCCCCTGCGCGGGGAGTTATCCTCAGGGGAAGTCAAAATTTCTCATAAATTTGTTACACCATCCACCTCAAGGTTTCGGAACGGTCAAGACCGTTCCCTACAGAGCACTTTATAATTAGGGCAATACCGCATAATTCTAAGTGCCGATACGGCGAGCGAGGTGCGGCAGATGCCAAGCCAAAAGCGCAGATAATAC
>NZ_PSQF01000017.1:0-42042 GCF_003324125.1 Subdoligranulum sp. APC924/74
GCTTCGGTTCGCTGTTTCCGCCACTGGCGGCGCTCACCTTTGCAGCATCCAGTATTATCTGCGCTTTTGGCTTAGCATCTGCCGTGCCTCGCTCGCCGTATCGGCACTTAGAATTGTGCGGTATTGCCTTAACGTAAAATCCGGCTGCATTTCTAGAAATAGACTATATTTTCGACTTTTCAGATACACCCCAAGGCCATATTAACACAATTTTAATGTTTGCTGGCAATACTGCATGTATTATAGCAGGCTTGCCGAAAAATGCAACTGGTCCCGCCGGGTATGCCGTACACTTTGGTCACTTTATGCAAAACTGCGGCGGTTTTTGCAGCAGGTTCACCTGTTTTTACCCGCCAAAAAGCAAAGCGCGCACAGCCCTTTGTTCAGGCCATGCGCGCCGGATGGATATTTCTTTATTCTATTTTAATTATACATCCTGCAGTTCACCGCGGGAAGATGCTTTCAGGTAAGCATAGATGAAACCGTCCAGGTCGCCATCCATCACGGCCTGCACATTGCCGCTTTCATAGTTGGTACGGTGGTCCTTGACCAGGGTGTACGGCATGAACACATAACTGCGGATCTGGTGGCCCCAGGCGATTTCATTCTGCACACCCTTGATGTCATCCACCTTATCCTTGTGCTGCTGCAGAGCGATCTGGTACAGCTTGGCTTTCAGCATTTCCATGGCGTACTCACGGTTCTGCAGCTGGCTGCGCTGGGTCTGGCAGGAAGTGACAATGCCGGTGGGCTTGTGGATCAAACGCACAGCGGAAGACGTTTTGTTGATGTGCTGGCCGCCTGCACCGGAAGAACGGTAAACCTGCATTTCAATATCCGCCGGGTTGATCTCGACTTTAATATTGTTATCCAGTTCCGGCATAACCTCCAGGCTGGAAAAGCTGGTCTGGCGGCGGGCGTTGGCATCAAACGGGCTGATGCGCACCAGGCGGTGCACGCCGTTTTCACTTTTCAGCATACCGTAAGCGTTGGCACCCTTAATCATCATAGAAGCGGACTTGATACCGGCTTCATCGCCTTCCAGCACATCCAGAACTTCCACGGTGTAGCCGTGGGCTTCGGCCCAGCGGGTGTACATACGGGTCAGCATCTCGGCCCAGTCCTGTGCTTCGGTGCCGCCGGTGCCTGCATGGAAAGTCAGGATAGCGTTGGAATGGTCGTACTCGCCGTTCAGCATGGTCATCAGCTGCAGTTCGTCAATGGATTTCTCCACGCCGTTCACAGCTTCTTCACCTTCTGCTGCCAGAGAGGGATCATTTTCTTCCTCAATCATTTCCAGCAGGGTCTGGGCTTCCTCGTACTGGGTGGAAAGTTTGCCGAAGCGCTCCAGCTTATTTTTCACTTCGCCCATCTCGCCGATGACTTTCTGGCTTTTTTCCTGGTCATCATAAAAACCGGGCAACGTCATCTGGTGTTCCAGCTCTGCCAGGCGCTTTTCGCTCGCTTCAATGGAAAGGGCATCGCGCAGGTCGTTTACCGCAGTTTCCAGCCCGCCGAGCTTAAATTTCAATTCGTCAATGGTGATCATATTTGCTACCCCTTGGTCAATCATTAAAAATAAAGATACGCATAAATCAAGATGCTATCAGTATAACGCAAATCTTATTTCTTGTAAAGAGGTATAAAACACACGGCATGATCTGCACGTTACAGGCATGCAGATTAAAATCGGCTTCTACTTTTTTTGATACACACCAGCTATCGACAGGCCAAAATCTGCAAATATTCTGCAAAAATCCGCTTTCTGCCCGCTTATTCACGAAAAGTTCTTTGCTTTCCATGGACATATGGTGTATAATATGGCTAAATTATTTCGTTTGCGCCTTTTTGGCCGCAGCGGAACAAGATGGATGGGCAGGATAACACTCCCCCACCCTGAAAATTCGGAGGACCACACATGGCTGATTACAAGGGCAATACCTGCCCCGTATGCAAACAAAAATTCAAAGAAGCAGATGATATCGTTGTCTGCCCGGACTGCGGCACACCGTACCACCGCGAATGCTGGAAAAAGGTCGGTGTCTGCGTGCATCAGGCAGACCACGCTGCCGGGTTTGAATGGACCCCGGACAACGTGATTTCCGACCGGCCGGATGATATCGTCTGCCCCAACTGCGGCACCCATAACCCGCTGGGCGCAAAATACTGCAACCACTGCGGCGTTTCGCTGCCGGACCACCCGGATAACGTGCAGTACCAGCAGGATCACCCCGCCCCCGGCGGCAACGGCCCGGTGTACGCCAACGGCAGCTACCAGGCCGGCGGCGCCCCGCAGTATCGCCAGGCACCGCGCCAAGAACAGGCACCCGACCAGGACTTTTTCAGTGCAGGCAGCATGGGGCCGGATGGCTTTACCTGCAAGGAAGTCGGCCCCGATGACCCGATTGACGGCATCAAGGCGCGGGACTGGGCCAGCTATGTTGGGCCGTCCAGCATTTATTATATGATGCAGTTCTTCCGCATGCAGGAAACCCGGCGCAAGGCAGTCATCTCGTTCTCCGCCTTTTTCCTTGGGCCTTTCTATTTCTTCTACCGCAAAATGTGGAAGCAGGGTGTTCTTTTTGCGCTGCTGGATTTTATTGTGACGCTGCCCTCCCTGCTGTACCTGATGGCGGTATCCGGTGCGGAGTGGATGGTGGGTATGCCGTTTTTGCGGCTAATTCCCACGGCCATGCAGGTATGCTATGTGCTGAACTTTATCCAGATGGTTATTCGCGGCCTGTTTGCTGTGTACTGGTATAAAAAAGAAAGCGAACGCCGCATTCACCGCGTTTATGACCGCTGCCCCGAAGGCCCGCAACGCAGCGATGCCCTGGCCGCAACCGGCGGCACCAGCTGGGCAGCCGTTTTTATCTACCTTGGTGTTTACATCGCAGCCGGGGTTCTGGGATCTTTCCTGATGGGACCGGACCTGAACGCCGTAATCCGGTTTTTGACGATGTAAAAATATGAAGAAGTAAGGATAAGCGATATTTCAGGAGGAAAATGTATGAAAACAGCATTGGTCATTATGGCAGCCGGCATCGGCTCCCGCTTTGGCGGCGGCATCAAGCAGCTGGCCGCTGTCGGCCCCAACGGCGAGATCATCATGGATTACTCCATCCATGATGCCATCGAAGCCGGGTTTGACAAGATTGTCTTTATCATCCGCCACGACATTGAGGAGGCTTTCAAGGAAGCCATCGGCAACCGCATTGAAAAGACCTGTGCCGACCTGGGCATTGAGATTGCCTATGCTTTCCAGGAGAAGGACGCCATCCCCGCCGGGTACGAAGTTCCCGCTGAGCGCAGCAAGCCCTGGGGCACCGGCCAGGCAGTTCTGGCCTGCAAGAATGTCATCAAGGAGCCGTTCGCCGTTATCAATGCTGACGACTACTATGGCAAGGAAGCTTTTGTCCAGATTCACAACTTCCTGCAGGGCTACACCCCGGACAAACCGAACGCCCTGTCCATGGCCGGCTTTGTTTTGAAGAACACCCTGAGCGACAACGGCGCTGTGACCCGCGGTGTCTGCCAGATGAACGCCGAAGGCTACCTGACCGATGTTGTGGAGACTTCCGGCATTGAAAAGACCGCTGACGGCGCTGCCGTTGAGGGCAAGGCCATTGACCCGGAGAGCCTGGTTTCGATGAATTTCTGGGGCCTGACACCGGAGTTCGTGAAGGTGCTGGAGGACGGTTTTGTGGAGTTCTTTGAGAAGAGCGTTCCCGCCAACCCGCTGAAGGCCGAGTACCTGCTGCCCATCTATATTGGCGAGCTGCTGGAAAAGAATGCCGTGACCGTTCAGGTGCTGCCCACCCATGACAAGTGGTTCGGCGTTACCTATAAAGAGGATAAGCAGACCGTGATTGACAGCTTTGCCAAACTGGTGGCCGATGGCGTTTACCAGAAAAACCTGTTCAGCGACCTGAAGCACTGAGCCCGCCCGTTGCAAACCGAATGAAATAAATCAAAGGGGTGAATCCCGGAGCCAGAGAATGTGCGAACCGCACAGAAATCTTTCCGCGGGTTCACCTCTTTTGATTGAAAACTACAAAAGCATGGGATTTTGCACCATGGAAAGTGAGGGTAAAATGCGGTATCGTAAATGTAGGAGGGATGTACAGATGCCGAAACAAAACATCGAAGCCGTGAACATTTCCGCAATGACTGCCGAACAGCGTGATGCCGCACTTGCCCTGGATGTGGAGCGCCTGCTGCGCTTTGGCCGCAAACACAAGCTCATCAAGGAGCTGGATGCCATTGTAGCCCGCAACACCCTGCTGGATCTGCTGGGTCTGGCCCAGCCCAGCGAGGAAAATGTGCCCAAAGAGGATTTTGACACCCCCGCTGCCCTGCTGGACGAGATGGTGGAGCTTGCCGCCGCCAAGGGCCTGTTTGACGGCAGTGTGCCGCAGTACCGCATCAACTTTGAAACCCGCATGATGGGTGCCCTGATGCCGCGCGAAAGCGAAGTCTGCCGCAAGTTCCGCAAACTGTATGCCAAGGGCGGCCCCAAAGCTGCCACGGACTGGTTCTATGATCTGTGCGTTGTGTCCAACTACATCCGCACGGCGCAAATTGCCAAGAACATCCAGTGGAACACGGCCACCCCTTACGGTGAGCTGGAAATTACCATCAACCTGACCAAACCGGAAAAAGACCCCAAAGTGATTGCCATGGAGCGGCTGCAGCCCGCTGCCAGCTACCCCAAGTGCATGCTGTGCAAGGAGAATATCGGCTATGCGGGGCGCATCAACTTCCCTGCCCGCCAGACCCATCGCATTGTGCCCATGAACCTGGCCGGTGAAACGTTCTATCTGCAATACAGCCCCTATGCCTATTTCCATGAGCACTGCATCATGCTG
Organism: Subdoligranulum sp. APC924/74; assembly: GCF_003324125.1. Lineage (NCBI taxonomy): Bacteria > Bacillati > Bacillota > Clostridia > Eubacteriales > Oscillospiraceae > Subdoligranulum > Subdoligranulum sp. APC924/74. The sequence continues at coordinate 4,869 of NZ_PSQF01000017.1, forward strand.
AACGACAGCCACAAGCCCATGGAGATGGACCGCCATACCCTGGCTGAAATTTTTGACTTTGTGGCACAGTTCCCCCATTACACCTGCGGTTCCAACGCTGACCTGCCTATTGTAGGCGGCAGCATCCTGAGCCACAGCCATTTCCAGGGCGGGCGCTATGTCTTCCCCATGCAGAAAGCGCATATCGCCGTACCGCTGCGCAACGTGCGCTACACCGGCGTGAAAGCCGGTATCGTCAACTGGCCGGTTTCCACCGTGCGCCTGGTGGGCCGCAGTTCCCAGGAAGTGCAGAATGCCGCGGACGACATCCTGCGTACCTGGCGTGATTACAGCGATACCAGCGTAGATATCATCGCCCACACCGGCGATACCCCGCACAACACTGTCACCCCCATTCTGCACTATGATGAGAATGACGGCTACATTCTGGACCTGGCGCTGCGCAACAACCGCACCACCGAACAGTATCCGGACGGCATCTTCCACCCGCACAAGGAATACCACAACATCAAAAAAGAGAATATCGGCCTGATTGAGGTAATGGGCCTGGCCATCCTGCCCGCCCGCCTGAAAGATCAGAGCGCCGCCATTGCCGATATCCTGACCGGTTCCGCCCCCAACACCAGCCGCGAAGCTGGCAGCCCGCTGGCTGTACACGCTGACTGGATCGATGGTCTGATCAAAAAGTACGGCACCGGCCTGAAGCGTGAAAAAGCTGAGGCTGTTCTGCGGGATGAGATCGGTATTGTGTTCAGCCATGTGCTTGAAAACGCCGGTGTCTTCAAGCAGGATGCCGCCGGGCAGGCAGCTTTCCTGAAATTTATGGAAAGCGTTGGTTACCGTAAGGCATAAAATGCGCGTTCCCGCCAAAAGCGGCAAAATATTTTTGATATCCTGCAAAATACACCTTGACAAAAGGTGATTCTGCTTGATATAATAAGTTGCTGTGTCAAGCAAGACACACATCCTTGCCCTTGCGTAAAGGCAAGGGCCTAAAGTCCAAAAGGAGGTGCACAGAAAATGGCTAAGTATGAAACCATGTTGGTTACCAGTTCTGCTCTGGATGAGGAGGCTTCCGCTGCCCTGATCGGCAAGTTCAAGTCCCTGATCGAAGCAAACGGTACGATCGATTCTGTCGATGATTGGGGCAAGCGCCGTCTCGCCTACCCCATCGAAGACGAAACCGAGGGCGTTTATACCGTGATCAAGTTCACCAGCGAGCCGGATTTCCCCGCAGAGCTGGATCGTAACTACCGTATCACCGAAGGCGTTCTCCGCAGCATTATCGTTGCCGAGGAAGCCTGATTGAGCGCCACGCACCCTGGTGTGCGTGTTGGGAAGGAGTAACTGAATTATGCTGAATGTGGTTGTTCTTATGGGCCGCCTTGTTGCGGATCCGCAGCTGCGCCAGACGACGACCGGCAAAAACGTGGCTTCGTTCCGCGTTGCCTGTGACCGTGGGCGCCGCGATGCCAATGGCCAGAACCAGGCCGACTTCTTTGATGTTGTCGCCTGGGACCGCTCCGCTGAGTTTGTCTGCCGTTATTTCCAGAAAGGTTCCATGATTGCCATTGATGGCCGTCTGCAGAGCCGTAACTATCAGGATAAGAGCGGCAACAACCGCACTGCGATCGAGATCGTGGCCAGTAACATTAATTTTGTTACTCCCAAATCCCAGAATCCCGCTGCTGGTATGGGCGCGCCGATGGCGTCCGCTCCGATTCCTGCAGCACCGGCTGATTATTCCCGTCCCGCAGCGCAGCCCGCTGCTCCCGCCTATTCGGCTGGCAGCAACGATGACTTTGCACTGATTGAGGACGAGGGCGATTTGCCGTTCTGAATCGATTATACCAATTTTACAAGGAGGTAACCGGATCATGGCTATGGATCGTTCTTCTCGTCCGATGCATCGCGGCCGCAAAAAGGTTTGCAGCTTCTGCGTTGATCGCATCGACCGCATTGATTACAAGGATCTGCCCCGCCTGCGCAAATACGTCAGCGAGCGTTCCAAAATCATTCCCCGCCGCGTCACCGGCACTTGCGCTTTCCATCAGCGCGAGCTGACCGTTGCTATCAAGCGTGCTCGCCATATGGCTCTTATGCCGTACGTCAGCGATTGATTTTAACGGCTGCTGAATAAGCACAGCAATCCCCCGCCGCTCAGGCTGCAAGGCCTGCGGCGGGGGATTTTTGTTTGGTTGATTTTTTATAAATAATAATGAATAGAGAATAAAGAATCATGTTGGTGCGCCGCCCGCGGCGGCGCGAATAAAAGCGGCCCCGGCACAACAGGTTGTCTTTCCTGTAATGCCGGGGCCTTAGGTTTATTCTTCTGCCGTTGCTATCACGGTGCTGCTGTTGCAGCAGGGTCTGTGCTGTCCGCCCAGTTGGGCTGTTCGGAGGGTGTGGGCGATGAATCCACCGCAAACGCATCGTTGCGTGCCCCGGCGATATACACCGTCACAACAGTCTCATCTGCATCAAACTTGGTGCCTTTGCTCACATCGCATTTTACAACGCAGTTCTCTGCGTACTGGCCATCGTTTTCAATGATCTGCATGCTATAGTTGATGCCGGATTCATCCAGCTTTTTGCTGGCGTTGTTCTGCGTCCAGCCGATGATGTCCGGCATTTCTACCAGCATGGGGCCTTTGCTGACTACTAACTGGATGGTGGGTGCCTGTTCCGTGACCAGCGTTCCGGCCACCGGCTCCTGCCTGATGACGCAGCCCTCCGGTACAGTGGAGCTGAAATCCTCCGTCATGGCAATGCGGTAATGGGTATACAGCGTGTTATTTTTGATATCGGTCTTATAGTTCTTTCCCACAAGGTCCGGGTAAACTTCCACATCACTGTTGGTCGTGCTGGAAGCCGATGTGCCGGTGGATGCCGCACTGGAAACTGCCGGTTTTGTATCGCTCCCCTTGCCGCCTTTCAGCAGACTCCACAGCAACAGCACCACCAACACAAAGATGACCACCATGGAAGCCGCCAGAATCTTTTTGGTGGATACCTGGTTTTCGCCTTTTTCAAACATGGCGTTCGCCACGGTGGGATCAGTCAAGGCGCTCATCAGCTCCGGTACCGTCTGCATCCGCTTGGCGGGGTCCAGCCGCATGGCGCAGGTCAGCACCTGAGAAAAATAGGTCGGCACACCAGATTCCAGGCTGTGGGCGTTCTCCATACTGTCCCGTACCTTGCGCTGCGGGGCTGCCACCGGCACCTGGCCCGTTACCAGTCGGTAAGTGACCGCCGCCAGAGCGTACACATCGGTGTACCGTCCAGAGAATTCCGCCGCTGAATACTGTTCCGGTGCCGCATAGCCGGGGTAAAGCTGGCTTTTCAGCTCGCTGCCTGCCGTGCGCAGGGCCAGCGTGCCATACCCGGTCAGCCGGGCGGCACCGTCAATGGGCAGCAGGATGTTATCCGGGCAGATGCCACGGTGGATCAGCCCGGCCTTGTGAAGCAGGGCCACCCCCTCCATCACGGGCTGCAACAAGGTTCGGGCCTCCACGGGGGTCAGGGTGCGGGCGCGCAGTTTGAGGTAATGGGTCAGGGTCATGCCCTTCTCGGTTTCCTCCACCGCGTATACGGTGTTGTTTTCTTCCATCACATCCAGAATCTGCGAAAGGCCGGTTGCCGGGGTGATGCGGTGCAGGTCATCGTACAAATCTTTGAAATCCATCCGGCTGGTTTTGAACAGCACTTCCCGGCCCTCTTTGGGCATCAGGTCGCCATCCGGGCTGCGGCCATTGCACAGCGTTACCGGGAAATACTCTTTGATCAGCACAAACCGACGTTCATCATTATCCACACCGCGGTAGCACAGGCCGTCGCCGTCGGCGCTCTGGTATTCACCCACGGTGTAATGCCCGCCCAGTTGGGTGCCAAGGGGCAGCGCGCCTTCGGGGTTATGGTTTTCCAGGGACTTGCCGCAGTTGGGGCAGCTGCCATGGTAGCCGCTGCGCACGGGTTCCAGGCAGTGCGGGCAAAGGGGAAGTTGGCTCATAACATGGCTCCTTTGTGTAAAAAGAAGGCGCGTAAAAACCGAAATATCCGGCTTTTGCGCGCCTCCTTAAACATTCAAGCTCAAACCTTGGCTGCCAATCAGCGGTCCAGGTCTTCTTCATTCTCCAGGGTAGTCCATGCGTTCTGCACGTCGTCGTCATCGTCCAGTGCGTCCAGCAGCTTGCCCATGTTGACCAGCTGATCCGGATCGGTCAGGGCGGTGGTGGTGGAAGGAACCTGTGCCACATCGGCAGAAATGAACTTATAGCCCTTTTCTTCCAGTGCGTTGCACACAGCGGTGAAGTTATCGGGATCAGTGGTGACCTGTGCAGCCTCTTCGCCTGCATCAAAGTCCTCGGCACCGGCATCCAGAGCATCCATCATCAGCTGGTCGGGGTCGGCATCTTCCAGGTCAACCACGATCACACCCTTCTGGGTGAACATGAAGCCAACGCAGCCCATCTGGCCCAGGTTGCCGCCAAACTTATCAAAGTAATGGCGCATGTTGGCAGCGGTACGGTTGCGGTTATCGGTCAGGGTTTCGACCATAACGGCAATGCCGCCGGGGCCGTAACCTTCATAGGTAATTGCTTCGTACTCGGTCTTATCGCCGCCCTCGGCGCGCTTGATGATGCGCTGAATGTTATCATTCGGCACACTGTTCGCCTTAGCCTTAGCAATCAGGGCTGCCAGCTTGGAGTTGGAAGCGGGGTTGCCGCCGCCTTCCTTAACGGCAACAGCGATCTCGCGGCCGATCTTGGTGAAAACCTTGGCACGGGCGCCATCGGTCTTTTCTTTCTTGCGCTTAATGTTATTCCATTTGCTATGTCCGGACATGAAAATCCCCCTAAAAAATTGATGTGTAACCGCACATTGAAGGCGGTAAGATTCCCGCACTTTGCGCAAAGTGCGCGAACCGACAAATTACATTAGTATAGTATAGCACATTTCTATGCCGTTTTCAATGTTTTGGCGGTGTTTTTCTGGATGTATTTGAAAACAAAAGCGGCAAACGTTTTGTAAATGCAGAACGAACTTTTTTCAAGTGCTAACCATGTTGACGGAAACGGGGCTATGGTTGCAGCTTTCCCTTTCCGCTTTTATGTCTGCACTATTTTTACGGTCATTTCAGGTTGCGCAGAGCTTTGGGGTAATGGTTCTTAATGCGGCCCCCGCTGGCCTTGCCCCCGCCGAGGGGGAAGCCATCCACCAGCACAGCACACCAGCCGTTCTGGGCGGTTTGGGCTTCGATCTCTTCCCCGCGCAGCCACGCTGCGGTGCGCGGATCCGCCAAGGTCAGCTCCTCGCAATTGGTGCACTGGGCACCGTAAGCCATAAACAGCGCGTGGGCCGGTTCAAAGCGCCCTTTTGCCGCGCGGCCCGCGGGCACCCCGGCGCGCAGCACATGCAGCTTTGCCGCGGGCAGCAGGGCGGGCGGCTCCAGCAAAAAGCCGTCCCCCACTACTGCAATGGGCTGGCCCACCAATGTGGGGAAAAGCTCTTTGGCAAAGCTCTGCCACGCCTGCAATGCCTTGGCATCCACACGGGGTGTTTTGCCGCCTTTTCCTTTACCGTTTTTGCCGCACGGCAGTTCCACCGCCGGGGCATCCGCCGCCTTTTGCAGTTTGGCCATAAAATGGCCCTCGCCGCCATCACAGGGCCAGATGCGGCGGCAGTATTCTGCCTGTAACGGATAGTCCCCTGTCCGGTTGGCTTCACCGGGCTGGCCAAAGCCGCAGCCGGAAAGATCACACAGGGTAAACTCCGGATGCCTTGCCAGGAAAGCTGCGATCTGCCCTTCATCTTCCCCCGGCGCAAAGGTGCAGGTGGAATAGACTAAAATTCCGCCCGGCGCCAGCATGGCCGCGGCGTTTTCCAGAATCTCTGCCCCCAAAGCGGCGCAGCGATCCAGCAGGGGCTGGTCATACTGGGTCACGGCAACGCTTTCCTTGCGGAACATCCCCTCGCCGGAACAGGGGGCATCCACCAGAATGCGGTCAAACTGGCCGGGGTACGCGGCAGCCAGGCGGGCGGTGTCCTCGTTGGTCACAATGGCGTTGGTCACGCCCATGCGCTCCAGATTCTGGCGCAGAACTTCGGCGCGGGCAGCCACAAACTCGTTGGCCAGCAGCACGCCATGCCCGGCCAGTGCGGCAGCCAGCTGGCTGGTTTTGCCGCCCGGCGCAGCGCACAGGTCTGCCACCCGCATACCGGGGTGCACATCCAGCAGCGCAGCCGGGGCGCTGGCGCTGGGTTCCTGCGCATAAAAGGCTCCCGCATGGTGGTAGGGGTGGCGGCCGGGTTTCCAATCCGGCTGCGGCACCACAAAAGCGGACGCGCAAAACGGCGATGCTTCCAGTGGGAAATCCGCCAGCGCAGCAAACTGCTGCGGCGTACAGCGCAGGGCATTCACGCTGGCCCCACGCACCGCCCCCTGCCCCGGATAGGAAAACATTGCATCAAACCGCGGGCCAAGCAGGGCGCGCTCCCGCTGAACAAACAGTTCCGGCAGTTGTGAAATTATCATGGATCAACCTCCATTTTGCATATCAGCGGCAAGGCTGGGCAGACTATTGGCAGAGCCGGTGGAACCCGGCCCCAAATTGCTTTTTTGATTTTGAAAGGAGTACCCGCATATGGCACGCAGCACCAACGAACAGAACAAGACCCAGAACTGCAATACCCGCAAGGCCAGCCAGAAAGCTACCCAGAGTACCACGCAGAAAACCACCAATTCCACCACAGACTGCGGCTGTGGCTGCGGCACCAAGGGCAAGGACGACGGCAGCAAAAAGAAGTGATGCTTTGCCCTGAAAAGCCAGATGCATATTGAAAAATTTGGCTTCAAAACGCATTTTTAAGGTTATGCACAGGGCAAGCGGCCGCGGGCGAACGATGTCTGCCCCTACGGAGCGCTATTTGGCAGTCTAAGGCAGTGCTATATCAACAGCACTGCCTATTTTATTGTGCCGCCACGCAAAAAGCCGGTGCCGTTTGCTGGGCACCGGCTTTGTTGCAGCTTGTGTTTCTGCGCACAGACACTTATTGTTCCGGGGTATAATTTTTCCAGATCGTTTCAAACAGTTCTTCGATCCGGTCATCCCGGCCCATCAGGTGCAGCCAGCCCAGCAGGCACTCAAAGCCTGTGGAGGCGCGGTATTCCTGCGCGGTGGCATGCTTGGCCACGCTGGCTTTGCTGGCATTTTTGCCGCGGCGCAAAATGTTCTGCTCTTCCTCGGTCAGCATCGGCTCAATAAGGGCAAGCTCCTGGTTCTGCGCGTGGGCAGATACATAATGCGTTGCCACGCTGTGCAGCCGACCCGGCTGCAGGCGGGATGTTTCCACCAGACGCTGGCGGACCAGCAGTTCCAGCACGGCATCCCCCGCAAAAGCCAGCGCCAGCGGTGACATTTCGTGGATATCAATTTCCGGGTGTGCTTCAAATAACATGGCGTGCCTCAATAAACGTAATCGAACTCGTATTCGCCGATCTTGATGGTATCGTCCTCTTCCACGTTCTGGCGGACCAGCTCATCCAGAATACCGGAATCGCCCAGCTGGGTCTGGAAATACTGCAGGCTTTCATAGTCCTCCACGTTGGTACCGGCCAGAATACGCTCCAGCCAGGGGGCGTCCACGGTAAACTCGTGGGCACCGGTGCGCTCCACGGTAAAGGGTCTGGTGAGGGCATCAACCAAGCTGGGTTTAACGTACTCTGCCTCAAACACCTTGACCGGCGGCAGCTCTTTCAGGCGGCTGTACACCAGGGCAGGCAGGGCATCCACCCCCTGGCGGGTTGCGGCGGAGATGGGCACAAAGGTCAGCCCCTTGGCTTCCACAAACTGCTTGAATTCTTCTACCTGTTCGGGGGTTGCGATATCACACTTGTTTCCCAGAACAATCTGCGGGCGGGTAGCCAGATCTGCGGAGAAGCCCTCCAGCTCGTGGTTGATCTGCTCAAAGTCCTCCTTGGGGTCGCGGCCCTCGCAGCCGGAAACATCCACCACATGCAGCAGCAGGCGGCAGCGCTCCACATGGCGCAGGAAGTCATGGCCCAGACCAACGCCATCGGCAGCACCTTCGATCAGGCCAGGGATATCGGCGCAGACAAAGCTCTGTTCCGGGCCAACGCGCACAACGCCCAGAACGGGGGTCAGCGTGGTAAAGTGATAGTTTGCAATTTTGGGGCGTGCCGCGCTGATGGTGCTGATCAGGGTGGACTTGCCAACATTGGGGAAGCCGATCAGGCCAACATCCGCGATCACTTTCAATTCCAGAGTCAGGTGCATATCCTCACCGGGCAGACCGGGCTTGGCAAAGCGCGGGATCTGACGGGTGGGGGTGGCAAAGCGGGCATTACCCCAACCGCCGCGGCCACCCTTGGCCACAACCACCGGGGCATCGCCGGAAAGATCTGCCACGACCAGGCCGGTCTCGGCTTCTTTCAGCACGGTGCCGCGGGGCACGCGGATGACCAGGTCATCGGCATCCTTGCCTTTCTGGCGGGCACCGCGGCCATTTTCGCCATCGGGGGCGGTATACTTGCGCTTATAGCGGAAGTCCATCAAGGTGGACAGGTTTGGGTCCGCCTGGAACACGATATTGCCGCCGCGGCCGCCATCGCCGCCGTCCGGGCCGCCAGCCGCGACGAACTTTTCACGGTGGAAGCTGACCGCGCCATCGCCGCCCTTGCCGGCGTGCAGCCAGATGGTTGCGACATCAATAAAATTACTGGTACTGGGCATGTGTTACCTCCTTTAGGGGGTGTTGCAAATACAAAGAATCGAGAATAATGAAACATGATGGTGTACCGCCAATGGCGGCACAGAATCGGATATTAAAGATTGGATTGATTGGTTAGTCTATGATTTTATAATATAGTGTGTACGCAGAATGGCGGGAATATTTTCTTTTTAGGGTACGCATCTGGGCATCGTTGTCGGAACGGTCGAGACCGTTCCCTACATCGCTTTTTATGACTAGCCGCAAACATTAAAAATATTTGTAGAGCAGGATGCCCTCACCCTGCCGTAGAGAGACCTTGCTTATCGCTGCAAACATTGCAAAGGGTTTGTAGGGGTTTTGCAATCGGCCCTCTATCTTGCTACTCTTTTGCCACGTTTCCCCGCCTGTTCTCGCCTTTGGGCAAAAGAAAAGAGCGAGCCGCACGGCCCGCCCTTAAAAGGTTACTTACTGCTTGACAGTGCAGCGCTTGCGGTCACGGCCAACGCGCTCGAAATGAACGCGGCCATCAACCAGAGCGTACAGGGTGTCATCGCTGCCGATGCCGACGCCCTCACCCGGATGGATGTGGGTGCCGCGCTGACGGACCAGAATGTTGCCGGCCAGAACAAACTGACCGTCGCCGCGCTTAACGCCGAGGCGCTTGGACTCGGAATCACGGCCGTTCTTGGTAGAACCTACGCCTTTCTTATGTGCCATTGTGCTTAACCTCCTTAGCCGTTGATCGCGGTGATTTCCACCTTGGTGTAGGGCTGACGATGGCCCTTGCGAACCATGCTGCCCTTCTTGGGACGATAGGTGATGATGTTGAGCTTCTTGCCCTTGCCGTTCTTGATGACCTTGCCGACAACGGTAGCGCCTTCAACAACGGGAGCGCCAACCTTAACAGCGCCCTCCTCGCCAACGGCCAGGACTTTTTCGAAGGTGACTTCGCTGTCAGCCTCAGCGTTCAGCTTCTCAACAAAAATGCTGTCGCCAACTTTGACGCTGTACTGCTTGCCACCGGTCAGAATAACTGCGTACATGTGATAACCTCTTTCAATAAGTCTCGCTGGATGCGGGGCGGCGTGCAAATGCACACACTTGCAGAGCCCATGCCATGCGGCTTAATTATCATACCACATGCGCCCGGTTCCGTCAAGATACTTTTTGAAATAATTTCAAATAGCAACGCCATTTTGCATGGCGGCAGCCTGGGTGGTGTTCTTCATCAGCATGGCACGGGTCATGGGGCCAACGCCGCCGGGCACCGGGGTGATGTAACCCGCCACGGCGCTTGCTTCCTCAAAGTTCACATCGCCGTGCAGCTTGCCGTCCGCACCGCGGTTGATGCCGACATCGATCACCACGGCGCCGGGCTTGACCATATCGCCAGTCACAAAACCAGCGCGGCCAACGGCTGCAACCAGAATATCCGCGTTGGCGCAGATTTCTTTCAGGTTGGCCGTGTGGGAATGGCAGACCGTAACGGTTGCATTTTTAGCCAGCAGCAACAGGGCTGCGGGCTTGCCCACAATGTTGGAACGGCCGATGACCACGGCGTTTTTGCCGTCAATTTTGGTGCCGGTAGATTCGATCATGCGGATGCAGCCCGCCGGAGTGCAGGGCAAAAAGCAGGGTTGGCCGGTCTGCATACGGCCCACGTTGACAGGGGAAAAACCGTCCACATCCTTTTCCGGCGGGATGGCGTCAATCACGGCGTGCTCATCGATCTGCTTGGGCAGCGGCAGCTGAACCAGAATGCCGTTTACGGTTTTGTCGGCTGCCAGCTCTGCAATTTTGGCCAGCAGTTCTTCCTGGGTGGTGGTTTCCGGCATGCGCAGTTCCAGGCTCTTGATGCCGCATTCGCCGCAGTCCTTTACCTTGCCGCGCACATACACCTGGCTGGCGGGGTTTTCGCCCACCAGAATCACAGCCAGGCAGGGTTCGATGCCCTTGGCTTTCAGGACCGCTGCTTCGGCGGCAGCTTCGGCTTTGGTTGCGGCCGCAAGGGCCTTTCCGTCAATGATCTGTGCACTCATCTTTGCATTCCCTCCTGTGGTTTTCAGGTGCAGGATGCACCTAAACGTTACTCCCCTGCTTCGTCCTCCGGGGCCGGGGCTTCCGGCGCTTCGGCGGGCTGCTGGGGTTCGGCTACCACATTCCCCTCTTCTATCGCTTCACCATTGTCACTATTATCTTCCACTTTTTCCGCTTCGTCAAGGTCAAATTCCTCCAGGCGGCGGTTCATGGCGGCAGTGGCCTGAACAAATTCGTGATGGGACGCACTTGCGGGCAGTTCATCCACCACAAAATAAGTTCCGGCGGCATCCAGTTTTTTCAGGTTGCTCACCTGCAGCGGCACCATCAGCTGCGCGCCCTTAAATCGCTGCAACCCGGCCACCAGCAGCACCACCGCCGTGGCCACAGACACCAGTGCCACCAGCTGGCTGGTGCGCAGGGTGGAAGTGACCATCAGCGCATCGGTGCGCAGACCCTCGATCCAGTAGCGGCCCAGGCCGTACCAGATGATGTAGAGCAGAAACAGTTCGCCGTTAAAGCGGCGCTTTTTGATATGGCTTGCCAGCAGCACAGCCCCCACCAGGCACCAGATGCTCTCGTACAGGAAGGTCGGGTGTACCGGCTGGGTGGGGTCCACAGTAACACCCTCAGCGGCCAGGGTGGCCTGTACGCTGAGCAGGTAGTTATAGGTACCCTCGCTGTACATGCCCCAGGGCAGCGTGGTGTTGCTGCCGAAAGCTTCCTGGTTGACAAAGTTGCCCCAGCGGCCCACGCCCTGACCAATCAGGAAGCATATCCCAACCAGATCAAAGAGCGGCAGGATGGGAATGCGGCGGATCTTGGCCATCAGGCCGCCAAACACAAATGCGCCGATGACCGCGCCGTAAATGGCAATACCGCCCTGGCGGATATCGATCATCTGCCAGATGCTTTCATACTTGAACGGCGCAAACACAATATAATAAATGCGCGCGCAGACGATTGCCATGACCGCGCCCACCAGGATCACATCGATCAGGCGGTCGGAGTTGATGCCGAAATCATCCGCATTGCGGAAAGCAAACAGCATGGCAAGCACCATGCCCGCGGCGATGATCACACCGTACCAGTAAATGTTGAAACCGCCAATGCTGAGCGCAACGCGGTTGATGGTAAATTCCAGCCCAAGGCCGGGAAACTGAACATCAAAAGACATCTGCCATTACACCTCATTCCTTCGGGTCGATCTGGATATAGGCGCTGTTTTCTTCCAGCAGCATGGTTTGCAGTGCCTTGTTCACATCGTCAACGGTCAAAGTGGCCAGCGCTTCAATTTCATCTGCCAGGGTGCGGCCTTTCAGGAAGGCCATGCCCATCTCCTCGGCGGCATCGTCCACGTTCTCCACATCAGCCAGCATTTCGCCGTACATCTGGTTTTTGACCAGGGTAAACAGCTCCGGGTCTACGCCGTTTTGGCGCAGGCGGGCAATTTCATTCCGCACCATCTGGGCAACCTCACGCGGGGTCTCACTTTCACCGGTAAAAGCGATGATGCAGGCTCCCTCGGTGGAAAGATAATCGCCGCTGAACTCCGGGTTGACCAGCGATTCATCATACAGCTTGCGGTACAGATTCGTCAGCCCGCCGCAGATCAGGTCCGGCAGCAGGTCTGCGATGACCTCCATGCGGGTATCGCCGCGGTTGATGGCGGCTTCCTTGTAGCCAAGGGCAAAGCAGGGCTTGTTGACCGGCATGGTAAAGGTGGTTTCTTTGTGCTGCACCGTATCGGCTTCCTGCGGGAAGATGGTTTCCACCTGCGGGGGTTCCACTGCGTCATACACACCGTTGCGGCGGCAGGCTTCCACAGCCTGATCCAGCGTGATGTTGCCCGCAACGGAAAGCACCATGTTGCCGGGGCGGTAGAACGCATCGGTGCAGGCGTACAGCAGTTCGGGCGTCAGCTCGGCAATGCTCTGGGTGGTGCCGGCGATATCGTCCCGGATGGGATGGCTTTTATACAGGCAGCGGAACAGTGCGGTCAGCAGCCGCCAATCCGGGCTGTCGTCATACATTTTGATTTCCTGCCCGATGATGCCCTGCTCCTTGGCGATGGTCTCCTTGGTAAACCAGGGATGACCGACCATGTTGAGCAGAATATCCAGGTTTTCATCCGTCATGTCGGTTGCGGTAAAAATATAGCAGGTGCGGTCATAGCTGGTAAAAGCGTTTGCCGCAGCGCCAGTTTTGGCATACAGGTCGAATGCATCGCCCTGCTCGGATTCAAACATTTTGTGTTCCAGAAAGTGCGCGGTACCGGCGGGCAGCTGGATCCGTTTGCCGTTAAGGGTAAATTCCCGCACAACGGAGCCAAAGTTGGTGGCGTACATGGCGTGTACCGAGCTGTAGCCCGGCATAGTGCGGCACAAAACCGTCAAGCCGCTGGGCAGGGTCACGCTCTGGCAGTTGACCGCCCCCGCGGCTTTTTCCCGGATGGCAGCCGGGCTGTGTTCTGCGTGTTCCATCATGCGTTTTCTCCCTCCCCTTTTGCTGTCAGCGTGTAGCCAACAGAGTAATGGTAACTCTGCAGCACTTCGCGCACTTCGTCCGCCGTAACGGCGTTGGTCAGCACCTTGCCGTATTCCGGCGGGGCCAGCGCTTCGTCACGCAGGATCTGGCCATAGTACCAGCTTTCCAGTCCTCCGAGGGAATCTCCCAGCGAATCCAGGCTGGAAAGCAGGCTGCGGCGGCAGTCGTCCATTTCCTGTTCGGTGATAGGGCCGGTGCACAGGTCGTTCAGTTCTTTCAGGATCGCAGCTTCGGCTTGGGCTTCGCGGCCCGGCTCCACGCCGGAATCCACCATCATCACACCGGTGGCGCGCAGAGCGCTGGAACCGCAGTAATAGCAAAGGCTCTGTTTTTCGCGCACATTGCGGAACAGGCGGCTGGTGGTGGAGCCGCCAAACACGCTCATTGCCATCCGCATCACGGTAATGCTGGGCAGGTCCTCCGGCGTGCCGCGGGTAAACAGCATACACAGCTTGGCCTGGGTCAGGCCGGGGATTTCCTCGCTGAAGTGCTGGGTTTCAATAATGGGCATGGCCAGCGGCATGGCAAAGCGCTGGGGGCTGCGGGCAGCGCCAGCCAGCTTTTGCAGCAGCAGCTCTTCCACCAGGGCGGGATCCGCCCCCTGCACCATCACATCAATGGATGCCAGCGAAAGGATGCGGTCATACTCGGCTTTCAGAGTCTGGGGCGTTACGTTGGGCAGGTCACTTTTGTAGCCGCCCAGCTCAATGCCTGCCGGGGAATCGCCGTAAAATTTGCGGCGGGCCTGGCGCACACAGTACAGGCGCTTATTGTTGAACTCGGCATCCAAGCGGCGGGCCAGGGATTCTTTTTCAATGCGCACAGCCTCCGGGTCAAACACACCATCAATCAGGTACGGCTCAAAGATGGTACCAAAGGCGATATCGGCATATTCACGGGTCAGATTCTCACCGTCAAGGGCAAAGCGATCCTTGATGCCGCAGATGTCCACCGTCAGCACGCGGTCAATTCCGGCGCTGCTCTGGTCCACGCCAAGGTCAGCACCGTACAGCCGCGCCAATTTGCGGGAAAGCTCCGTCATATCCGGGCAGCCCGCATAGCCGCGTTCCAGCACCAGCGGCAGCACAGCGGCATCCGTTGCGCTGCGGCGCAATGCCGGGTAGCGCAGATGGATGGTAATGCGGCAGCGGTTAAATTTTTCGGCATCCAATGTGGTGATAAATACACCGGGAGCCAGTTTTTTACGTTCCAAATCAGTATCCTCCGAATTTCTTCCGAATTCCTCGGATGATGGGTCCCGCCCTTAAAACGATGTGCGGCGTTTGCCGGTCATGGCGGCAACGTCCAGGGCCAAAACCGTGGTGTGTTCCACCATTTCCGGCTCAAAGGGCAGGTCCGGGCAGTGGTAATGCTGCATCAGCGCCTGCAGGGCGGTCAGCTTTTCCCCGCCTTCCACAAAGCGGACGGTCCCGCGGCCAATGACGCTCTGGTAGTTCATGCCATAAGTGCAGGAGGTTGCCCCGCCGCTTACGGTGCCGGGGCAGTCAGCTTCAAAGCTCACATTGGGGTCAGCGCGCAGCAGGTCCAGCTTGGTGCCAACGGGGGCACAGTGGAAATACAGCGTCAGGCTTTGCGGCCCGGCGGCCATACCAAAGTTCAGCGGAACAAGGTACGGCACGCCGGATGCCGGGTCGTTGATGGCAACGCGGCAGACGGGGCACTGTTCCAAAATGGCAAGTTGGCCCTCCAGGTCCGCCACTTCACGATCCTTACGGCGCATTACGCTTCCTCCTTTGCGGCAAAATAGGCAATGCTTTGCTGGGCAGCGGTTTCGATCAGGTCTGCCAGCTCCTGCAATGTACCAAACTTGCGCACAGCGCACAGGTAGTGGTGGAATTCCAGCACCGGCGTCTGGCCATAGGTATCGCCATGGTAGCCCGGCACATAGGTTTCGCAGGTAACAGGGGCGTTGGCGGCATCCACGGTGGGGCGGCGGCCAATACCGGTTGCGGATGGCCACCAGCGGCCATCCAGCCAGATGCGGGTCAGGTACACGCCGGTGCAGGGCTGCAAAGCGTCTGCGGGATAGTTCTGGTTGATGGTGGGTTTGCCCAGCTTGGAGGTGCCGATGCCCTTGCCGTGGCGCACCGGCCAGTCAATGCAGTAGGGCGCCCCCAGCATGGCGTTGGCATCCTCGATGCGGCCTTCCTCCAGCGCGGCACGGATGCGAGTGGAGGAAACCGTCTGCCCGCCGTATTGTGCCATGTCCACAATGGTCACGGCGATGCCCAGCGGGGCGCACAGCTCCTTCAGGCGGTCCACATTCCCGGCGGCATATGCGCCAAAGGTAAAGTTATCGCCGCAGAACACCGCCTTGGCGGCAAAGCATTCCACCAGAATTTTGTTGACGAAATCTTCCGGGCTTAAGCTGCGGAAGGATTCAAACGGGGGTTCCATATAGGCGGTAATGCCCAAAGCGGCAACGCGGGCATGCTTTTGCCCAGCGGACAAGATACGCCCGCCCTTGAGCGACTGCCCGCCCGGCAGGCTGAAGGTAAAAGCCGCGGGGGTCAGGCCGTGGGCCGCGGCGTATTCCACCGCTGCCCCCAGCACACGGCGGTGCCCAAGGTGAACACCGTCAAAATAGCCCAAGGCCACGGCGCTGCCGTTGGGTGCGCCCACCGGGGCCAGTGTATTCAAAATATTCATGGTAGTTGGCATACTTCCTGTTGTTGAGCGGACAGCGGTTCTGCCCGTTGCGGTTTGGGTGCAGGCGTTCACGCCCGCTCGCAGAAGATCTTTTCCACCTGCAGCACACCCTGCGTCACGTTGGCAAGCCCCAAAAAGGTACCTGCGGCATCATACACGCGGTATTTGCCGTCCTGTGCGCGGTAGTGGCTGGTGGGGCAGCCGTTGAAGAGGTGCTTTTTCACTGCATCGTCCACCGTCAGGGCTGGCAGCGATGCAAACACGTGTTCCACCGGCAGCAGCCATCCACTTTGCTGCAGGGTACCTGCTTCGGCAGCGGCCAGGATTTCCGGCAGGGTGTGGCATTCCTCAATCTTGAACGCCCCGGCGCGGGTGCGGCGCAGTGCCGCCAATGTGGCGGGCACGCCCAAAGCTGTACCGATATCCTCCGCCAGAACGCGGATGTAGGTGCCCTTGGAGCAGCTGACTCGGATGGTATAATCCCCCGGTGCCGGGCTGCCCAGGTAGGTAATCTCATAAATCGTGATGGGGCGCGGGGTGCGCTCCACCGTCTGGCCTTTGCGGGCCGCCTTGTACAGCGGCTGGCCGTTGATCTTGACCGCTGAATACATCGGCGGCAGCTGCATCTGCCGGCCCATAAACCGCGGCAAAACGGCTTTCAGCTCTGCTTCACCCACCGTAACAGGAGCGGTTTCCAGCGCAGTGCCGGTCACATCGCCGGTATCGGTGCGCAGGCCAAGGCGAATGGTGGCTTCATAGGTTTTATCATGGTCAGGCTGGCGATCCGCCGCGGCGGTGGCATTGCCGATAAACACGGCGAGCACACCAGTCGCCATAGGATCCAGTGTGCCCGCGTGCCCCAGCCTGCGCGTTCCCAGCGCACCGCGCAGCTTGGCCAGCACATCAAAGCTGGTCCAGCCCGCAGGTTTATCAACTGGGAGAATGGCACAAGTATTCATTGGGGTTTTCCTTTTCAGTTTATTGTGCTGCATTCGGCAGCAGCACCCAGCTGCGGTGCCAGCCTTGCGGCGGCAAGCAGACGGTGCCATCTTGCAGGTTTACAGGCGTGTGCCGCATCCCCGTGTGCTGCGCGTTGTGGTGCAGCTGGCCTTCAACCAGCGTCCTGATCCAGCAAGCCGCAGCGCTGCAACTCCTTGCGGACTTCCTCCAGCACGGCATGCTTGGCGTTATCCAGGTTGCCGCTGATCTCGCACCCGGCTGCGCGGGTATGGCCGCCGCCGCCCAGGCGGCGCGCAATGTTGCAGGCATCAATGCTGCCCGATGTACGCACGCTGATGCGGAAGCTGCCATCCCGCTGCTGGCGGTAGGTCAGGCCAACCTCCACGCCTTCAATGGAGCGCGGCAGGCTGGTCAGGTCCTCCAGCTCGGCACCCGCCACGCCGGAAGATTCGATCTGGTCCCAGGTCAGGCAGATCACGGCGCACAGGTCGTTGAAATAATATTCCAGGCTTTCCATCGCCATGCGTTCCGCAGTTATGCGGGCATGGGAGCGGGATTCAAACAGGCGGGCATTCAGTTTTTCCACATCGGCACCGGCTTCCATCAGGCGGGCCGCCGCCATATGGGTGTGGGGCGTGGTACTGGCAAACTTAAAGCAGCCGGTATCGGTTGCAATGCCGGTATACAGGCAGTTGGCGATCTGCGGCGTAATGGTCACGCCCATATCCACGATCACATCCAGCAAAAACTCGCAGGCCGCGGCGGCGCCGGGGTCCAGCAGGGTTTCATAGGCATAGCCGCTGTTGCTGGCATGGTGGTCAATGCAAAGGTTGGTATGGGCGGCATACTGCGGCACATTGTTATTTTCACCAAAAAGCTGGATGCTGGCAACATCCACCGCCACCACAAATGCAGGGTTAAAGCTGCCGTCAAACCAGCGCAGCTCCATATAATCATACATTTTGGGGATGGGGTCGCTGCATAAAATCGCGGCGTTTTTGCCCAGCGCCTTGAGCGCAAGATACAGTGCACCGGCGCAGCCGATGGTATCGCCATCGGGGTTTTTGTGGCAAAGGATCAGGATATCGTCCGCGCCGCGCAGACGCAGCACGGCTGTCTGCCGATCCACAGATTCGGTCATAAGGCTCCTCTTTTCTCGGCCGCGATTGGGGGCTATTCCCTCTCCCCCGTTGGTTCCGGCCTTTGGGAAGGCGCAGCTGCAAGCGTAAATTTCAACTGCGCGTTTTGGTCGATGACTGGCTGCAGTACCAGTTAAGATGTATCTGAAAGCAACGAAAATGACAGATATTTCGCAAGCACAAGCAGGATGTAAAGCAAAGAACCGCAGGGATCCTTTGTGTTTTTTAGCGCAAAATCCGGCTGTGTTTGTAAAAACAGACTACATTTTCGACTTTTCAGATACAGTCTGGGCAGGTTATTCCTGCTCTTCCGGTTCTGCCTGTGCTGCGGGGTGTGCTTTTTCAATATCCTGCAGCAGCTGGTCAATGTGCACTGCGTAAGCAGCGCTGTCATCCTTGGTAAACACAAAGCGCGGGGCTTTGCGGATGTGCATGCGGCGGCTGACTTCGGTGCGGATATGGCCCGAAGCTTTGTTCAGGGCTTTCACCACCGGGTCGGCGCCGCCTTCGCGCCCCATCACACTGATGTACACCTTGGCGACATCCAGGTCCGGGGTAACATCAAGCCGGGTCACAGTCAACAGACCACCCGAAACGCGGGGGTCCTTCATTTCGCCGATAATGGCGATCAGCTCGCGTTTCATATCCTGTGCCATACGGCCATGGTTTTTGCTTGGCATAACTTTACCTCATAAAGCCCCCTGCGGGGCTTGTCAAACAAGCGGGAACGGCTCAATGCCGGATCAATCGCGGTATTCTTCCAGCTTGAAGCACTCGAATACGTCACCCTCTTTGACGTCGGAGAACTTCTGCAGGGTGATGCCGCATTCATAGCCTTCGGCCACTTCCTTGGCGTCATCCTTGAAGCGCTTCAGGGATGCAATGGCATCCTCGCAGATGACGATACCGTCACGCACCAGGCGCAGCTGGGCATCGCGGGTGATCTTGCCAGAAGTAACACGGCAGCCGGAAACAGTGCCAACGCTGGAAATCTTGTAGACCTGGCGAACCTGTGCTTCGCCCAAGGCGACTTCGCGCACCTTGGGAGCCAGCATACCCTTCATAGCATCGGAGACATCGTTGATGGCATCGTAAATGACGCGGTACATACGCATTTCAACACCGGCCTGCTCGGCTTCGGCCTTGGCAACAGCGTCCGGACGGACATTAAAGCCGATGATGATGGCGTTGGAAGCATCGGCCAGAGAAACATCGGACTTGGAAATCGCACCAACACCGGCATGGATGACGCGCACGCGCACTTCCTCGTTGCTGAGCTTTTCCAGGCTCTGTTTCACAGCTTCGGCGCTGCCCTGAACGTCAGCCTTGACAACAATGGGCAGTTCCTTCATATCGTTCTGGGCCATCTGATCAAACAGGTTATCCAGGGTGACCTTGGTGTAAGCAGCAAACTGCTTTTCCTTGGCTTCGGTGGTACGCTTGTCAGCCAGTTCACGGGCCAGGCGTTCATCCTCAACAGCCTCGAAGATATCGCCGGCGGTGGGCACTTCAGTCAGGCCGGTGATCTCCACAGGGGTGGAAGGACCGGCGGATTCGATCTCAACGCCCTTATCATTGCGCATGGTACGCACACGGCCAACGGCGGTACCGGCAATCAGACAGTCGCCCTTGTGCAGGGTGCCGTTCTGAACCAGCAGGGTGGCAATGGTGCCCTGGCCCTTATCCAGGCGGGCTTCCACAACGGCACCCTTGGCGCGGCGGTTGGGGTTGGCTTTCAGCTCCATGACCTCTGCTTCCAGGACAATGCGTTCCAGCAGGTCCTGGATGCCTGCGCCAGTAGCGGCAGACACGGGGATGCAGGCAGTTTCGCCGCCCCAGTCTTCGGGCACGATCTCGTACTTGGTCAGCTGTTCCTTCACGCGCTCCGGGTTAGCGGTCGGCTTATCCATCTTGTTGATGGCAACGATCAGCTTGACGTTGGCAGCCTTAGCGTGGTTGATGGACTCGATGGTCTGGGGCATGATGCCGTCATCGGCAGCAACGACCAGAACTGCGATATCGGTCATATCCGCGCCGCGGGCACGCATGGCGGTAAAGGCTTCGTGGCCCGGCGTATCCAGGAAGGTAACGGGGCTGCCGTTTACATTGACCTGGTAAGCGCCGATGGCCTGGGTAATGCCGCCGGCTTCGCCTGCGGTAACGTTAGTGGAACGGATGCGGTCCAGGATGGAAGTTTTGCCGTGGTCAACGTGGCCCATAACAACAACGACCGGCGGACGTTCGACCAGCTGATCGGCGCTGTCCTCTTCCTGGGTGAACAGGCGCTCTTCGATAGAAACATGAACTTCATGCTCCACCTTTGCGTGGAATTCCTCTGCGATCAGGGCGGCGGAATCGAAATCGATCACATCGGAAGCAGCGTGCATTTCGCCCATCTGCATGAACTTGGCAACAACCTTGGCCACGTTCTGCTTCAGGCGGGTAGCCAGCTCGCCAACGGTGATCTCATCGGGGATGGAGATCTTGAGCTGGGCGTTGCGGGCCTTTTCCAGCTGGATGCGCTGCAGGCGCTCGGCTTCGGTTTCACGGCGGCGGCCAAACTGCTGGCCGCGGCGGTTATTGCGGTTGTTGAACTTTTCTTTTTTGCCGGTGGGGGCGTTCTTGCGCTTGCTGGGCATATTGCGGCTGTCGGCCAGGTCATCATAGCGTGCGCTGAACTTATCCACGTTCACATCCACGGTGCGGGTATCCACAGACACCTGGGCGCGGTCAACCTTGACCTGCTCGGTGGCGACGGGCTCCTTGATGCCGGTCTCGCTGGCCAGCTCCTGCATCGTCACGCGCTTTTCGCTGCGCTTTTCGGCCTGCTTGTTATCATTGCGCTTATCATTGCGCTTTTCCTGCTGGGCCGGTTTGGGCTGTGCTGCCTTGGGCTGCGCATTCTGGGCGGGCTTGGCCTGCTCCGCTTTCGGCTCTGCCTTGGGGGCTTCCGGCTGCTTGGGCTGCTTGGGCTGGGGCTTAGCGGCCTCCGGCTTCGGCTCTTCTTTTTTCGCCTGGGGCTTTGCTTCGGGCTTTTTGGTCTCCTGCTTGACGGGCTGCGGCTCCTTGCCGGATGCCAGATACTCGCCCAGGTCCTTGACGGCGGTTTCGCGGGTCAGGGCTTCCATCAGGGCGTTGACCTCGTTTTCTTCAAAGGTCGCGCCCGTCTTGCGGGTCTCGCCGGTCAGCTCCGCAAAAGTCTCGATAACCTTTTTGGTGCTGATGCCAAAATCTTTTGCAATATCCGTAACTTTGTATTTGAAATCAACCATTGGCTGAATCCTCCTTCACTTGCTTTTTGAGGTAGCCTGCACACAGGTGTGCAAGGTTTTCGTCCGTAACCGCAAATACGGCAGCAGGCTTTGGCGTAAGCATGCGCAGGTCCTCGCCTTTCAGCGGCATCACCGCGCAGGGGATCACCCCGCGGCAGGTATCCTGCATATGCTGCGTGGTGCGCTTGCTGGCGTCGCAGGCCAGTAGCACCAGGCATGCCTTGCCCCGCATCACAGCTTCTTCCACACGGTCATAGCCGTGCAGCAGCTTGCCGGCTTTGCGGCAAATTCCCAATGCACCCAACAATGGGTCCTTATCATTCGCCACGGGGCATCGCCTCCTTTACTGCCTGCTCGGCACAGGCCATCTCCTCGGTCAGGCGCTCAAACACCTCATCCGGCACCGGCACCCCAAAGGCATGTTCCAGCCGCTTGGCCTTGCGTGCTTTGGCCAGGCACGCTGCCGACGGGCACAGGTATGCGCCGCGGCCGGAGCGCTTGCCGGTCAGATCCACGCTGACTTCACCTTCGGGGCTGCGCACAATGCGCACCAGTTCTTTTTTCGGTTTTTGGGTGTTGCACCCAACGCACCGGCGCACCGGCACCTTTTTTTGCGGTTTTTGTTGCAAATGGCTGACCTCTTTTCAGTCTCAGCGCCGCATTGCACGGCGTGTGCTCATTATTCCTTTCCGGTTTCCGGGGCGGTCTCAGCGGCGGGGGCTTCGGCCGGCTGTTCAGCCGGGGTTTCGTCCTCCTCGCCATAGTAGCCGGATTCCGGGCGGATGTCAATATTATAGCCGGTCAGGTGGGCGCACAGGCGCACATTCTGGCCCTTGTTGCCAATGGCAAGGCTCAGCTGGTGGTCAGGCACGGTCACGCGGCAGCTCTTGGTTTCGCCGGGCAGCAGCTCCACCTTGACAACCTTTGCCGGGGACAGAGCTGCGGAGATGAACTCGTTGATGTCCTCGCTCCAGCGGATGATATCGATCTTTTCGCCGCCCAGCTCTTCCACGATCTTTTCCACGCGGGAGCCATGGGCGCCGATGCAGGCACCGACGGGGTCAACATCGGGGTTCTTGCTCCACACAGCCATCTTGGTGCGGGCACCAGCCTCACGGGCAATGGCCTTGATCTCAACGGTGCCGTCATAGATTTCGGGCACTTCCAGCTCAAACATGCGCTTGACCAGGCCGGGATGGGTGCGGCTGATGGTCACGCGGGGGCCGCGCTCGGTTGCCAGAACATCGACCACATAAACCTGGACCATCTGGCCTTCGGTAAAGTGTTCGCCGGGCACCTGCTCGTTTTTGGGCAGAACAGCGCTGCCGCCCTTGCCGAGATCCAGCACGATGTTGCCGCGCTCTGCATCCACAGCGGTAACGGTGCCGGTGATGATCTCGTGTGCACGGGACTGCATCTCGCTGCACTGCAGGCTGCGCTCGCCTTCGCGCAGGCCCTGGCGGATCACATGCTTTGCGGTCTGGGCGGCAATGCGGCCAAACTCTTTGGTCTTGAGGGGGGTAACAAGGCGCTGGCCCACTTTATAGGTCTTGCGGATCTTCTGGGCATCTTCCAGGCTGACCTGGGTGTGGGGGTTCTCAACTTCCTCCACAATGTCCTGCAAAAGGCTTGCGCGAAATGCGCCGATGTTGGGGTCGATATCCACAACGACGTTATCGTCCTCGACCTCATAGTCCTTTTTGACAGCAATGACAATGGCGGCCTTGATCTTATCGATCAGGTAGTCTGCCGGCAGTCCGCGTTCCTTTTCCAGTGCGGCCAGTGCGTCAAAAAATTCGTTGTTATTCGTTGCCATGTTAGTCCTCCGTTCAATATCGCTCAAAACAAATCTTCATCGTCACACAGTTTTACATACCCTGCGGCTTTTACCGGGAAGGTATAATCCCCGTCATCGCTTTTCAGCGTCACCATGCCGTCAGCGGAAAGCCCTTCCAGAATGCCCTCCGCATCGCGGCGGCCCTGTTCGTCCGGGCGGATCAGGTGGGCAGCGCATTTCTGGCCTTTCAGCTGTTCATAGTGTTCGGGGCGGGTCAGCCGGCGGCCCAGGCCGGGGCTGCCGACTTCAAGGTAGTAGCTCTGGTCAATGGGGTCAGCCTCGTCCAGAATCGGGTCGATGGCGCGGGAAACCGCCTCGCAGGTGTCCGTGTCCAGCGGCTCGTCGCGGTCGATCAGAACGCGCAGGAACCAGTCCGGGCCTTCTTTTTCAAAGCGGACATCCCACAGGCGCAGGCCGAAACCTTCGACCGTGGGGCGGACAAGTGCTTCCACAACGGCTGCGGCACCGCCGGGCTGATGGTTTTTGCCTTTGGCCATAAAAAATCTCCCTATCATAAAAAGAAAGCGGACCTTTGACAGCCCACTTTCCATAAAATCATCATCGAACAATAAGAATATAGCATACCGCGGCAAAAAATGCAAGGGGTTTGGCTCATTTTGCGCGAAATTGTAACCAAAATATCCCTTTTGGCCGCCTTTTATGTGCCCGGCTCTTGACGGCGCAGCGTGCTTCCGATATAATATCGTTACAAGATATCGTGTTACGATATTGCAGTTTGCTACCAAAGGAGGTGCTGCGCCATGCCGAAACAGGCGCTGGAGAGCCTGACGGAATCTATGTTTTACCTGTTGATGGCCTTGACCCAGGGTGAGCGCTGCGGCACTGAGATCACCGCATTTGCCGCCGAGATCACCGCCGGGCGGGTCAAGATTGGCCCGGCAACGCTGTATACCCTGCTGGGCAAGTTTGAAAAAGAAGGCCTGATTGCCGAAACGTCCGTTCTGGGCTGTAAGCGGTATTATCAGATCACCCCCGCAGGCAGAGCCGCCTATACAGCCGAGTGTACCCGGCTGCAGCTCTGCCTGCAAAACGCGGCCGCGGCGGCGCAGGGCGCTTTTGCCCCTGCTGCCCTGCCGGGAAAGGAGCTTGACGACCATGACCAAAGCACGCTGCAACCCCCTTTGGCAGCCCATCCCCTGCCCACTGTCTGACATTGAGGGGCTGGAAAGCTGGCTGGGCGATATGGCCGCACAGGGGCTTGTGCCTGTAACAATCGGCCAGAACTTTGCCCGCTTCCGCTGCAGTCAGCCAAAAGCCGTGCGCTACCGGCTGAACGCCAAGCCTGCGCCGGAAACATTTTTAGAATCTGCCCCCGGCACCCCGGATGGCGAGGAACGCGCCCTGGCGCAGGAATGCGGCTGGTATTATGTTACCGCCGTGGGAGACTTTTTCCTGTACGCCTGCGAGGATAGTGATGCGCCGGAGCTGAACACCGACCCGCAGGTACAGGCGCTCAGCCTGCGCTATGCCAAGCGGCAGGTATTCGCCCCCGCTGGGCTGCTGGCTTACTGGCTGGTAACGTTTTGGGTGCGGTACGCCATGGGCGTCTGGCACACGCCGGTGATCGACTTTGTGGAGCTGGGCTGGCTGAGCTTCTGCTATCTGGGGCTATTGGCCGTCGCGCTGGTCAGCGTGGTACATAACACCGTGCTGCTGTATCGGTTTTCTGCCCGGTTAACGCGCGGTGCGGAGCCGGAGCGTCACAAAAACTGGCGTAAGGGTGCCGGGCGGTATCTGGTTGGGCGGGTGCTGGCGGCGCTGCTGTTTGTGCTGACCATTGTGTGGACCTTTGCCGGTTCTGCCATGGAAAAGAGCCGGCACGGCAGCATTCCGCTGGAAGATTACACCGCTCCCCTGCCGTTTGCCGCCCTGGACGATTACGCCGGGCAGCCCACCGCGCTGGATGCCGACGCCGCCCCCGCGGCCAGTTTTGTGCTGGTGCAGCGGTTGCCGCTGGCCCCGACCTTTATCAAATATGAAGCCCACGGCCAGGCCGGCGCGAATGGGCTGCGTGGTGCATTATATGTAGAGTATTACGAATGTATCACCCCGCAGCTGGCCCAGACGATGTACCGCGAAGGCAAAGCCAACGGGCTGCACAACTTTCCCGAAACCGCCGCCGATGCTGCCAACGGTTTCATCTACTGCCGCACGCTGGTGGACGGCAATAAAGTGCTGCGGGTGCTGCTGTTCCAGTACCAGGAGGAACAGATTCCCTTGCAGGAGCTTGAAGCGATCTGCAAAAGCGGATTTGCTGCATCGGGTGAATCAGCTTAAACCTGCTAAACCGGCAAGATTTTCTTTGTTTTTTCTATATAAACAGCGCCGCCGCCCTACCTTGCTGCGTGGGGCGGCGGCGCTTTGCTGTTATAATTTTATGTTATGGCTGTAGCATCTGCTTTGCCGTATCAGAATGCCCATTCACCGTTGGTGAAGATGGTCACTTCTTTGCCGTCCTTGGTGGTGCCGATGACGTTGGTATCCGGCGCGCCGATCATGACATCCTCATGGATAGCGGAATCGTTCAGGCCCTTGGCCAGCAGCTCGGTGCGGTTCATCTTGCTGCCGCCCTTGATGTTGGTGGGATAGCCAGCGCCAAAGGCAATGTGGCAGGCGGCATTTTCATCAAACAAGGTGTTGTAGAACAGCACGCCGCTCTGGTTGATGGGGCTGGATGCCGGAACCAGGGCGATTTCGCCAATGCGGCAGGCGTTTTCGTCGGTGGAAAGCAGCTCAGCCAGCAGGCTGGCGTTCTTCTCCGCGCCATGCTCAACAACTTTGCCGTCCTTGAAGGTCACATGCCAGCCCTCAATCAGCTGGCCGTTGTACACATAGGGCTTGGTGCCGTACACAATGCCGTTCACCCGTTCGCGGTGGGGTGCGCAGAACACTTCCTCGGTGGGCACGTTGGCGATAAAGTCGGTGCCGTTTTCCGCCTTGCTGGAAGCCCCCTCCCAGGTGGCATCATCTGCCAGGCCAACGGTCAGGTCGGTGCCGTTGGAGCTGGTCATGTGGATATGGTCCAGGTTCCAGGCGTTCAGCTGGTCGCGGTGGCGGCGGCCTTCGGCCACATGGGCTTTCCAGGCGCTGACAGGGTCGCCGGTGGAAACGCGGCAGACATCAAAGATGAGTGCCCACAGCTTTTCCATCGCTTCCTCCACCGGGATGCCGGGGAACACTTTTGCGGCCCAGGACGGTGCCGGAACAGCGGCCACACACCACTGTACACGGTCGTTCATCGTGTATTCCTGCCAGGGTTTCAGGAATTTGCGGCGGGCCAGGTTGACGCGGTTGATCTTGGCGGCATCCAGCCCGGCCAGTGCTTCGGGGTCAGCGGCGTGGATTGCCAGGGTGCAGCAGCCATCCGGGTCCTCGGCATAGTCCAGGTAGCTGCGCAGCTCATAGGGCTTCATGGCAGCCAGGTCTTCCTCTTTGGCATACTCATAATGCAGGCGGTTGAGTTTGTCATCCTCCCAACGCACGATGCAGTTTTTAGCACCGGCTTCATACCCGGCTTTGACGCAGGCATGGCCGAACTCCGGCATGGTGACCGGGCAGCGGATGATAAAATTCTGGCGCGGCTGAACATTGACACCGACTTTGACGATAAAATCGGCATACAGCTGAAGATAATGCTGGTTCATAAGGCATTCTCCTTTTTGTTGGCGCGGCTTTGGATTTTTAAGGCCATACCGCATAATTCTAAGTGCCGATACGGCGAGCGAGGTGCGGCAGATGCTAAGCCAAAAGCGCAGATAATACTGGATGTCTTATCGAGCATTTTGGCAACGCAGATGCCGTGCCGCAGCCGCCGGAGCGGTGCTTAAGCCGTAAGGCGGGAATTATGCGGTGCTGCCTTAAGGTCCACCCCAGAGCACGCGTGTTTTGTATTCTGTGCCCAGTATACCGCATCTTCCCGGTTCTGAAAACCCCCGGATATAACAAAGTTATTACTTGCGTATAAAAAAGTGCTTACCCGTGATAAACAGTAGTGAATAGAGAATAAAGAATCATGTCGGTGCGCCGCCGCGGCGGCACAAATAAAATAGGCAGATTGCTCTGGCCGGAACGCTTTTTGCCGGAGTGACTGGCCTGATTCAAATGTGACGCGGTGGGCGTCACACAAGCATTATTCTTTATTCATTGTTTTTTATTGTTCAGCTCCCTCACATCACATATCGGTCTGCCCTTACCTTGTGAGTATTCGTGTCCTCAGTGGGCTTGCCGCTGTCGTCGGAGATAACGCCCACATCTTTGGCTACCAGCTGCACAGCACCTTTTTGTGCGGCGGTGCACTGTACCATGCCGCATTCCAACAGCATCAGCTTTGCGGCAATCAGTTCCGGTTCCAGTTCCGGGGTCAGCGCCACCATGCCGCACTCTTTTACGCAAAGGCCGTCCGGGGCCTCCAGCATCCAATAGTCCACCTGTACCCTGCCCTGGCCCTGCAACAGTCTGCCACGCACTGTCTGAACTTTCTCTGCCTGCACACAGCTGGCGGAAAATGCTTTCTCCTGTGCGGCGGGCACCAGGGCGGTGCCGGTCACTTTGCAGTATTCCAGCTGGGGCAGCAGGGCGGCGCTTTCCGCCGTCAGGGTCAGCCTGCCATCCACATACAGTTTGTTGCCCTTGCGGCGGATCAGCGCGGCGGTCAGTTCGGCATCATCCTTGAGGTAGGCTGTTCCGTCCGGCACAATTTCCAGGTCGGTATCATCCTCAAACAGCGGGGCGGCCTGTGTGGCAAGGCTTTGGGCCAAAATTGCCCTGGGCGTATCGAACCGCACGCCCTGCTTTGCCAGGGCAGCGACATCCAGCGCGGGGTCCAGCATCACAACACAGCGGGCCGCCCAGTACAGGGCCGGTTTGGCCCGCAGGGCAAAAGTGCTGTCCAGCACGGCGGTGTTTTTCAGTTGCACTGCACCGTCCGGCCAGGTGATGATCTGCCCGTTCACTGCCACATTGCCCAGCTTTCCGCTCAGGCTGCGCGGGCAGTATACCTGCCCGTTTACCGTAATCTGCAGATACCGCGCCAGCACTTCGGCCGAGCCGGAAGCAATTTTCAGTTCGCCGTTCACCGTCAGCACTGTGTCTGCTTCGGGTACATCGCAGGGGGTGACCTCCGCCACGCCGTTCACACTGCGCAGGGCAATATTCGGGTTGTCCGTTGCCAGGTCACATTTTAAGGTAACGGGATAACGAGCAATCAGCTCTTTTGCGCGGTCGTTCAGCACCACCACATTGGCCCGCACTTCAATGACATCATAGGCGGCAAGGGTTTCTTCTTTCACGTTACGCAGGTCGCAAAAGTTTGCTTTAATCAGTAGTTTATTCGGCATCGTTTATTCCTCCATCAATAATTGGCTTAAGTATCGGCGGGCTTTGGCCAGCCGGGTGCGCACGGTGGCAGGCGGCAAACCGTACATTTTTCCCAGTTCCGCTGCGGTGTAGCCTTCCAGGTAGCGCTTGCGGAATAGCTCCTGCTCCGCCGGGGTCAGCAATTTCAACAGGCGGCGGGCTTCCGCTTCGGCAAAATCCGGATCCGGCGTTTCCGGTTCTGGCTCCAGCTCCGGCAGGGCGGCGGCTTCCCGCGCGGTACGGCGCATGGCATCCACAAACAAGTTGCGCGCCGTGCGGTACAGCCAGGCCCGGCGCTGGCTAGGGCCAAGGTCCTGCAATGTACCAATATTCTGCCATGCGCGCAGGAACACTTCCTGCACCATATCCTGCGCGGCCACATCACTGCGGCACAGCCCGCGGCAATAGGCGGTCAGCTCCGCGCGGTGGGCGCAAAACAGTTCTTCCAGCATGGGTTCTCCTTTGGGTCAGGCCGTGGGGCGCGGCCCGATTTTATCTCCAGTTTCTATCCACGATAATAATTTTGATGCTGCACATGGGGCATTCTCCTTTGTTTGTTTTTGCAAGGCCTTACACTGGGATAACGAACCGGGAGGGCAAAGTGTTTCAGCATTTGAAAAAAATATTTGTTCTGAACGTATTGTACCATGCCGGCGCCCGGCCCGCCAGCACTGCCCGCATAAACCGACGGCGCGCCGCATACCGTTGAAAAAACGGTTGGGAGGGCATGTTCTATGAAAGGTGACCCCGAAGAGCGCGCCGTGCAGATTGGGCGGTATCTGGTGCAAAGCGGCGCTACCGTGCGGGCGGCAGCGCAGGTGTTCGGCGTGAGCAAAAGTACCGTGTGGAAGGACCAGTGCCGCCTGCAGCACCTGGCCCCCGGCCTTTGGCAGGAGGTACGCGCCGTGCTGCTGTATAACAAAGCCCAGCGCCACCTGCGCGGCGGCGAAGCCACCCGCTGCAAATACCTGCACGCACAGCACAACCATGCGGATTAGGGGTTGCACCACAGCCCGCGCAACGGTATAATAGAAGCAAAAAATAAGGGCATGGGATCCATGCCTGCCGGAAGGTTGTGTATACAGCATGAAACGCAAGGATTACATCAGCTGGGACGAATACTTTATGGGTATTGCCATTTTGTCCGCCATGCGCTCCAAGGATGATTCCAGCCAGGTAGGGGCCTGCATTGTCAGCCCGGAAAACAAGATCCTTTCCCTTGGCTACAACGGCATGCCCATCGGCTGCAATGATGACGATATGCCCTGGGACCGCGAAGGTGACGAACTGGAAACCAAATACATGTACGTCTGCCATGCGGAGCTGAACGCCATTTTGAACAGTGCTCACAGCGATCTGCGCGGTTCACGGGTGTATGTGACGCTGTTCCCCTGCAACGAGTGCGCCAAGGCCATCATTCAGAGCGGCATCCGGGAAATCATCTATCTTTCGGATAAATACCATGATACCAACGCCAGCATTGCTTCGCGGCGGCTGTTCAACATGGCGGGGGTCAAGTACCGTGCTTACCATCCGCACGGGCGTGAAATCAGTTTTGAAGTATAAAGAACAACGAGGCAGGAAAGCATGAAATGCATAATCATTGGCATTGCCGGCGGCACCGGAAGCGGCAAAACCACCCTGACGGAGCGCCTGCGGGACCATTTTGGCGCGGATGAAGTGAGCGTGCTCAACCACGACAGCTACTATAAGCGGCATGACGAGCTGCCGTATGAAGAGCGCTGCAAGCTGAACTATGACCACCCGGATTCCTTTGATACCGAGCTGCTGGTGCAGCACCTGCAGGCTTTGCGCCGCGGCGAAAGCGTGAAGGTTCCGGTATATGATTACACGATCCACAACCGCAGCGATAAGACCATTACGGTACATCCGGCCCCGGTCATCATTGTGGAAGGCATCCTGATTTTTGCCAGCCAGGAGCTGTGCGATATGATGGATATGAAAGTGTTTGTGGATACCGATGCCGATGTGCGCATTCTGCGCCGCATTGTACGCGATGTTAAGGAGCGCGGCCGCACGCTGGACAGCGTGGTGAACCAGTACCTGACCACCGTTAAGCCGATGCACGAGCAGTTTGTGGAGCCCAGCAAACGCAAAGCCGATTTGATCGTGCCCGAAGGCGGCCGCAACATGGTGGCACTGGATATGCTGATCAAGTGGGTGGCCACCCATCTAAGCACGGTGCGGCAGTAAATAGAATATGTTTTTTCGCAGCACACGGGATTTGGGGAGAGCGTGTGCTGCGTTTTTGTTTTTATGATGGGTAAGGTACAGTTTGGTTCAAGGTACCCGCGGGACGATGTGAGCATCGTCCCCTACAGATGATTTACAAGCTTGAGGCGAATTTGCCGTGTACAATGCAGCAGGGTTCGTCTGCGGCGGGGTGAGGTCACCCCGCCCTACAGAGCATTTTTGTGTTTGCTGCACATTATAAAATGGTTCGTCGGGAATGGTCGGGACCGTTCCCGAGCCTAGCTATATATGCCATAATGAAATTTGCCGCAAGGCCCGCCCGGGACGTCGAGGACGCCGTCCCCTACTGTGGGGCAGGGCATATTATAGATTCCAGATTTTCAAATATCCCAAAGTTTCGGTGTGGTCAGGTGACCACGCCCTACCGGTTGTTTCATCCTCCATCTCACATTTCCAATAGCCTCAAACCCCATATTTTCTGAGCGGCGCACCGCGCCGCAGTCCCCCACCATTATTCTTTATTATTTATTCTTTATTCATTCAAACAGCCTCCTTCAACTCCTAACTTCTAACTTTTCTTTTTCTCTTTTTCCCAAAAAGTTTTCCCCATTCTCGTCATTTTGTTCAAATCCCAAAAATTCATCTTGACACAGAATGTGAAACCTGCTAGAATCCATATTGTTATCAATTCACAAATGCAATGATGGGGAAAAAGCAATCTCCTTTCAGCTTCAGAGAGCCGCCGGTTGGTGCAAGGCGGTGCGGAAGGTTTTGCGTCACTGGCCCCTGAGCAGCTGCGCTGAGCGCTTTGCGTTAGGTGCAGCCGGAACCTGACCGTTATCTTGCAGGAGCGATTCACTGTTTGCTTTCTATAAAACAGCCGATCGTGCAGAGCGGCCGCCCCCTGGCGGCAATGAGAGTGGTACCGCGGGTATTTGTAAAATTTACATCCCGTCTCTCAAAGGTAAAAACGCCTTTGAGAGACGGGATTTTTATTTTGTCCGGTTTTCAGGGGCAGACAAACTTTGATGGAGGCAATAAAAAATGATGGACGCAACAAAGTATCATGTAGGTTATTATCCCCCGCCGGTTGAGCCCGGCCATGTCTATGAATGGCCCCAGAAAGACCATATCGAAAAGGCTCCCGCCTGGTGCAGCGTAGACCTGCGCGATGGCAACCAGAGCTTGATCGTTCCCATGAATCTGGAAGAAAAGCTTGAATTTTATGATATGCTCATCAGGATCGGCTTTAAGGAGATTGAGGTCGGCTTCCCGGCAGCGTCCGAGACCGAGTACGACTTCCTGCGCGCCTTGATCGATGGCAACCGCATCCCGAACGACGTCACCGTTCAGGTGCTGACCCAGTGCCGTGACCATATCATCCGTAAAACATTTGAGGCCGTTAAGGGTGCGCCGCGCGCCATCATCCACTTTTATAACTCCACCAGCGTTGCCCAGCGCGAGCAGGTGTTCAAAAAGAGCAAGGAAGAGATCAAGCAAATCGCTGTTGACGGCGCAAAGCTGGTTAAAAAGCTGAGCGAAGAATACGAGGGCAACTTCCTGTTTGAATACAGCCCCGAAAGCTTTACCGGCACCGAGCCGGAATACGCCGTTGAGGTTTGCAACGCCGTATTGGATGTGATGCAGCCCACCCCGGACCGCCCGATGATCATCAATCTGCCGGTCACGGTGGAAATGAGCATGCCGCACATTTACGCCAACCAGATTGAATGGTGCTCCAAGCACCTCAAGTACCGCGACAGCGTGATCCTGTCCACCCACCCCCACAACGACCGCGGCTGCGGCGTGGCAGATGCCGAGCTGGCTGTTCTGGCCGGTGCCCAGCGCATTGAATGCTGCCTGTTCGGCAACGGCGAGCGCACCGGCAACGTGGATGCCATCACCCTGGCCATGAATATGTACAGCCACGGCGTGGACCCGCACCTCGACTTCAGCAACATGCCGGCCATCTGCGAAACGTATGAACGCGTGACCCGCATGCATGTGTACGAGCGCAGCCCGTATGCCGGTTCCCTGGTGTTTGCTGCGTTCAGCGGCAGCCACCAGGACGCCATTGCCAAGGGCATGACCTGGCGCAAGGAGCATAACCTGCACGAGTGGACCTGCCCGTACATCCCCATTGACCCGCATGACATTGGCCGCACTTACGATGCCGACGTCATCCGCATCAACAGCCAGAGCGGCAAGGGCGGCATCGGCTTCCTGCTGCAGCAGAATTACGGCTACAATCCCCCGCCGCGCATGCGGGAAGACCTTGGCTACCGCGTAAAGGATGTATCCGACCACGAGCACAAAGAGCTGAGCGTCCAGGAAGTGCTGTATGTGTTCGAGCGCGCTTACCTGAACAACAAGACCCCGCTGAATGTTCCGGAAGCACACTTTACCCAGAACCCGGATTCCACCATTACCGCCCATATTACCGTGGCTAACGGCAGCAACGCCCCCGTTACCTGCGATGCTGTCGGCAACGGCCGTCTGGATGCTGTGGCCAACGCCATCGAGCAGACCACCGGCATGCACTTCACCCTGGTGCATTACAGCGAGCACGCACTGGACAACGATACCGACTCCCGCGCTTGCTGCTATGTGGGCCTGAAATGGGCATCCGGCAAGGAGACCTGGGGCTGCGGCACCCACACCGACATCATCGTTGCCGGTATCCGCGCGCTGGTCAGTGCAATCAATAACCAGTAAGGTTGCAAATAAAAAAGAATAGAGAATAATTAAAAATGATGGTGTGCCTGCGGCACGGTTTGGATATGATGTGCGACACGTCCCGCTGTGCCTGCCTCCGGGTTATCGTTTATCTCCGTTTTTGAGCGGCGCTTGTGTGCCGCGGTCCACCACCATTATTCTTTATTCATTATTACTTATTCTTTAATTTGTAAGATATACGTCAGAGCAAAAGGAGCAGAAATCTATGGGAATGACCATGACACAGAAGATCCTCGCTGCGCATTGCGGCGAAGCTTCGGTAACGGCCGGGCAGCTCATCAATGCCAAGTTGGACATTGTGCTTGGCAACGATATTACCACCCCGGTTGCCATCAATGAGTTCGAGAAAGCCGGGTTCAACTCGGTGTTTGATAAAACCCGCGTGAACATTGTGCTGGACCACTTTGTGCCCAACAAGGATATCAAGAGTGCCCAGCAGTCCAAGCAGTGCCGTGAGTTTGCCAACAAATACGATATCCTCAACTTTTATGATGTCGGCCAGATGGGTGTTGAACATGCCCTGCTGCCCGAAAAGGGCATTGTGACCGCCGGTGACTGCATCATTGGTGCCGACAGCCACACCTGCACGTACGGTGCGGTGGGCGCGTTTTCCACCGGCGTTGGCTCCACCGATATGGCCGCCGGTATGGCAACCGGCATGGCATGGTTCAAGGTGCCTGCCGCCATCAAGGTTGAGCTGAAAGGTGCCATCCACGCCCCTGTGTGCGGCAAGGACGTGATCCTGCACCTGATCGGCGAGATCGGCGTTTCCGGCGCGCTGTACAAGAGCCTGGAATTTGTGGGCGAGGGCGTTAAGAGCCTGACCATGGAGGATCGCCTGTGCATCTGCAACATGGCCATTGAAGCCGGTGCCAAAAACGGC
The DNA here is from genome assembly GCF_003324125.1 of Subdoligranulum sp. APC924/74. Taxonomy (NCBI): domain Bacteria; kingdom Bacillati; phylum Bacillota; class Clostridia; order Eubacteriales; family Oscillospiraceae; genus Subdoligranulum; species Subdoligranulum sp. APC924/74. The sequence goes on from NZ_PSQF01000017.1 coordinate 39,273, forward strand.
ATCTTCCCGGTGGACGAAGCCTGCGAAGCATACCTGAAGGGCCGCAGCCAGCGCCCCTGGACCAAATACGAAGCCGACCCCGATGCCGAATATGAGCGCACCGTGGTGATCGATTTGGATACCCTGGAGCCTACCGTCAGCTACCCCCACCTGCCGGAGAACACCCACCTTGCCAAGGAGGGTGCCGACATCAAGATTGACCAGGTAGTGATCGGTTCCTGCACCAACGGCCGCATTGAGGATATGGAAGCCGCTTACAACGTGCTGAAAGGCAAGCACATTGCCAAGGGTGTGCGCGGCATCATCATTCCCGCCACGATGGCTGTTTACAAAGAGTGCATCCTGCGCGGCTACACCGAAGCGTTTATTGATGCCGGCTGCATTGTTTCCACCCCCACCTGCGGCCCCTGCCTGGGCGGCTACATGGGTATTCTGGCCGAGTACGAGCGCTGCGTTTCCACCACCAACCGCAACTTTGTCGGCCGCATGGGGCACGTTACCTCTGAAATTTATCTGGCAAGCCCCGCCACCGCCGCCGCCAGCGCACTGACCGGCCACATCACTGACCCCAGGGAGGTAGAAGCATGAACGCAAAAGGACCTGTTTTTAAGTACGGTGACAACATTGACACCGATGTGATCATTCCCGCCCGTTACCTGAACACGCAGAGCCCCGCCGAGCTGGCCGCCCACTGCATGGAGGACATTGACAAAACCTTTGTGACCCGTGTAAAGGCCGGTGACATTATGGTTGGCGGCGAAAACTTCGGCTGCGGTTCTTCCCGCGAGCATGCCCCCGTTGCCATCAAGGCCGCCGGCATTGACTGCGTGATTGCCAAGAGCTTTGCCCGTATCTTCTACCGCAACGCCATCAACATCGGCCTGCCCATTCTGGAATGCCCCGCCGCCAGCGAGGCCATCAACGAGAGCGATGTGGTTGCCATCAACTTTGACACCGGCGTGATCACTGATGAAACCACCGGCCAGACCTTCCAGGCTGCGCCGTTCCCGCCGTTTATCCAGAAGATCATCAAGGCCGGCGGCCTGATGAAGAGCATCCAGGAGGGAAAGTAAGATGCAGAAAAACATTGCCCTGATTTATGGCGACTGCTCCAGCCCGGAGATCGTGACCCAGGCAGTGCGCGTGCTGGACAAAGTTGCTGAAAAGTTTGGCCACACCTTTACCTACACCCGCGCTTACATGGGCGGCGAAGCCATTGACAAGTTTGGCGATCCCCTGCCCCAGAGCGAGCTGGACAAGTGCCTTGCCTCGGATTCCGTTCTGCTTGGCGCCGTCGGCGGCCCCAAGTGGGAGGGCATGGCCGGTGACAAGCGCCCGGAAAAAGGCCTGCTGCGCCTGCGCGCCGGTATGGGCCTGTACGCCAACAACCGCCCGGCCAGGATCTGGCCCCAGCTGGCGGATGCTTCCCCGCTGAAGAAAGAGATCGTGGACAAAGGCATCGACTTTATTGTGGTGCGTGAGCTGATTGGCGGCGTGTATTTTGGCGAGCACAAAACCATTGAGCAGAACGGCGAAAAAGTTGCGATTGACAGCATGCCCTACTCGGAGCACGAGATCGAGCGCATTGGCCGCATTGGCTTTGAAACTGCCATGAAGCGCCGCAAAAAGCTGACCTGTGTGGATAAAGCCAACGTGCTGGATACCAGCCGCCTGTGGCGTGCCGTGATGCATCGCCTGCAGGCCGAGTACCCCGAAGTGGAGTACAGCGAGATGTTTGTGGACAACTGCGCCATGCAGATCTGCAAGAACCCCAGCCAGTTTGACGTGATTGTGACCGAGAACATGTTTGGCGATATTCTGAGCGACGAAGCCAGCGAGATCACCGGCAGCATTGGCATGGTGCCGTCCTCTTCCCTGGGTGCCACCACCTGCGGTCTGTACGAGCCCATCCATGGTTCTGCCCCGGACATTGCCGGGCAGGATGTGGTCAACCCGATTGCCTGCATCCTTTCCGCCGCCATGATGCTGCGCTACAGCTTTGGCATGGCCGCTGAGGCTGACGCCATTGAAAGCGCCGTGAACGCCGTGCTGGACGCCGGCCTGCGCACCGCTGACATGATGGCCGACGGCTGCACCAAGGTTGGCTGCACCGCCATGGGTGACGCCATTTTGGAGCGCATCTGATTGGTTTTACGGGGGTTGTTTTATTCCTTCTTTGAAAAGAAGGAACCGAAGAAACTTTAATCATATAATACCAATAATATAAGATAAAAGTCCGGTACAAGTTTTTTGGCTTGTACCGGGCTTTTGGTTTTGGGGAGATATTCGTGTGAAGGCAAGCTGTAGGGCGGCCAGTCCCCTGGCCGCCGGGGGATGGGCTTGGGATTTTGGTATTCACCTTAGTCTCCCCCATTCTGTAGGGCGTGGTCACCCGACCACGCCGGACCTGCACCTTACCACACTCTACAAATTCATAATGCTCTTTCCATAACTTGTAGGGGACGGCGTCCTCGACGCCCCGGACGGATATATATATTTATCGGGGAATCGCAGGCAATTATGCCGCATATCGGGATTTGCTATAAAATTTCTTTACGCCATATATGGTTAGGCCACGGAACGGTCACTGCGCCCGCAGGCGCGTTTCGGAGGCCAACCGGGGCAACGCCCCGGCTCTTAGACCGGAGATAGACCGTTCCCTACCGAATACTTTACAGCGGGGAATCATTATTTAAGGCAATACCGCATAATTCTAAGTGCCGATACGGCGAGCGAGGTGCGGCAGATGCTAAGCCAAAAGCGCAGATAA
>NZ_PSQF01000179.1:0-2126 GCF_003324125.1 Subdoligranulum sp. APC924/74
ATGGGGCGCACTTCGTTTGCCCGGTTCATGTCGGTTTTTTCGCCCATGTACGCCTGTATGGGGTCAAGGATAATCAGCCGCGCCCCGTTCTGCGTGATTGCCTTTTCTATGCGCTCATCGGACAGGGTAAGCTCCCGCTTGGCTTCATCAATCACAAGCACCCGGTCAAGGTCTGCGGCGGCTTCTATCAAGCGTGGCTTGACGGTATCGCCCAGCCCGTCCTCGGCGGTCTGGTAAATTACTTGGAATGGCGGCAAGGACTTCATTCCCGGCAGCGTTCCCCCGGTGGTGCAGGCGGCGGCAAGGCGTAGGGCAAAAGTGGTCTTGCCCTCGCCGGGATTGCCCTGCACAATGGTTACTTTCCCAAAGGGAATATACGGCTCCCATAGCCATTCAACGGTCTGTGTGTCAACCTCGTTCATGCGGATAATCTCAACGGTTTCTTCCTGCGGCGGCTCTTTCAAGCCGTAGATTGCTTCCCGCAAATACTTCCCGTCTGTGATTTCTGCCCGGTGCTGCAATACCTCGTTCCAGTCCTTGAAAAGAGGGATAAGCCGATGGACGGTCAAGCCCTCCGGCATGAGCGGCACAAGGCGGCTGCAAGCGTCGTTTCCGGCTGCGTCGTTGTCAAGGCAGAGGTAAACGGTCTTGATGCTCGGACGGTCAGAAAGGAAACGCAACAGGGCTTTTTCCCCCACGCCGCCCAGTGCAAGGTAGCTTTGTTTCTGCCATTCCTTTTTGAACAGGCAGAGGAAAGATAAGAGGTCTATCGGGGCTTCAAAGACAAACAACCTTTCGCCCTCGCCACGGTAGCAGAAGTTAAAGGATTTGTCGCTGCCTTTCACATCAAGCCGAAAACTCCCGGCTGTGCCGCGCTGATGGGCGTATCGCGGTATGCCGCTTTCATCTCTGCCGACGAATACGGCGTTATGGTGGGCGGCTTCCTCGTAAATGTCGCCATTGGAAAGAAAAAAGCCCGTCACATCTTCATCAATGCGGCGGGCTGCTGTGAGGTAGTTCCTCGCTATGCGGTTGTCGGTGCTGCGGGGTGGCAGTCGGAAGTCGGATAGGGGCGCGGGGCAATGTCTGTCCGGCGGCGGGGCGGCTCCTTTTTCGCCTGTCAGCAGTTCAACGGCTTCGGTGAAGCTCTTGCCGAAAAACTCCATGACAAAATCAACGGGGCCGCCGCCCTTGCTCTGGCTGTGCCTGTACCATTTGTTTCCCCGGACGGTCAAGCTGTCGTGCCGTTTCCAACGGTATTCATTCCCGGCGCGGGTAAGCTGCTCGCCCTGTGATTGCAGGAAAGAAACAAGGTCGGCTTGGTTGGCGCGGTCTATCTGCTCTTGGGTGTAATACATGGTTAATACCTCTCTTTCTGTGGTTGAATTGTTCATAGTTTTGAAGTAAAATAAAGTCAACAAACTTGAATTTGACAAAGGAGTGTGATTGTATGAAAAGGCAACTGCAAGGTATAGCATTGATTTTAGTTAGTATCCTGCTGATGTTAGGATATGGCAATGTGGCTTTTTTTGATTTAAGTTTCAAATGGGCTTTAATCTTTTCAGTTATCGGCATTACTGGCGTTATAATGACATTTTTACCCGATAAGAAGTGAACACATTCCTTTGTCGGATGGGAATAGAGGACGGACAGGCAAATCAGCTTGCCCGTCCTTTTCTTTATCGCTCCTGTTCCTGCCGCTTGGTGTGGTTCTGTGTCTGCTCCGGCTGCTCGGCTTTCAGCGCAATATCAACGCACTTGCGTATCTTCTGAAGCTCGGCAACCTCGGCGCGGGTCTCTTTCAGCGTGTCATATTCCGCTTCCCGCTGTGCTTTGAGGGCGGTATATTCTTTCTCCCACGCGGAGATCGGCAGGGTTTTCACTCCCTCCGGCAAATGGGCATGGAGATAGCGGTTTGCCGCGTTCCATAGGGTAAGCTCGGCGCGGCGGGCTTCCGCAAACTTCTCCTGTTTTCCTTTCCAGCGGATTTGCCGGTACTCGTCCTGTATGGGCTTGTAGGTTTGATAATTTCTGCCGTATTCCATGAGTTTTTGCAGTTCTTTCATGCGCTGCTCGGCGGTTTTCATTCCCTCCCGGATTGAATAGGCTCTATCACTGACAGAGGA
>NZ_PSQF01000180.1:0-2064 GCF_003324125.1 Subdoligranulum sp. APC924/74
GTATTATCTGCGCTTTTGGCTTAGCATCTGCCGCACCTCGCTCGCCGTATCGGCACTTAGAATTATGCGGTATTGCCCATAAACGATTGGAGAACAAATACGATGACCAAAACCAAAATCGGTGTTCTGGGTGCCGGAACCTGGGGAACCGCGCTGGCACGCATGCTGGCAGGAAACGGCTGTGACGTTACCATGTGGAGCGCCCTGCCCGATGAACTGAAAGCCATGAGCGTGACCCATGCCCACCCCAACCTGCCCGGCATGTGCCTGCCTGCCGATATGCACTATACCGCGGATATTGAAGAAATCTGCGGCGACCGTGATGTGCTGCTGTTTGCGGTGCCCTCGGTTTTTGTGCGTTCCACCGCCCGCAAGGCGGCACCGCATATCCCGGATGGGCAGCTGATCGTGGATGTGGCCAAAGGCGTGGAGGAAAAAACGCTGATGACGATGTCCGAAATCATTGAGCAGGAGCTGGCTGCGGATGGCAAACACACCCACTGCAATGTGGTGGCGCTTTCCGGCCCCACCCATGCGGAGGAAGTGGCCCGCGATATGCCCACCCTGATCGTGGCGGGCAGCCCGGATGAAGCCGCCGCACGCAAGGTGCAGCAGATCTTTACCACCCCCACCTTCCGCGTGTATACCAACACCGACCGCCGCGGCGTGGAGCTGGGCGGCGCTGTCAAAAATGTGATCGCGCTGGCTGTTGGCATTGCGATGGGCCTGGATTACGGCGATAACGCCAAGGCTGCCCTTATCACCCGCGGCAACGCCGAGCTGGCCCGCCTGGGTGTGGCCATGGGCTGCAAGGCCGAAACTTTTGCCGGGCTTTCCGGTATGGGCGATCTGATCGTGACCTGCACCAGTATGCACAGCCGAAACCTGCATGCCGGCATGCTGATTGGCCGCGGAAAGGATGTGGAAACCGCCAAAAAAGAGGTCGGTCAGGTGGTGGAGGGCATCAATGCCCTGCCCGCAGCCTGCAAGCTGGCGAAAAAGTATAAGGTAGAAATGCCCATCGTGAATGCGGTGGATGATATTCTGTCCGGTCGGTTGGCCGCCCGCGATGCGCTGGCTACAATGATGGGCCGACAGCTGAAACAGGAATAATAGCATGGAAAACAGAGATATTCGCATTGCTTTTTTTGATATTGACGGCACTCTGCTGCCGCCGGATCACCACCTGCCGGAATCCACCGTGGCGGCGCTCAACATTCTGCGCGCCAAAGGGGTGCAGCTTTACCTGGCAACCGGCCGCCCGCCGTACCACCTGCATTACCTGAAAAAGGATCTGCCGTTTGAATTTGACGGCATGGTGATGATGAACGGCCAATATTGCCGGGATAAGGACGGCTGCTTTTACGCTCACCCGCTGCCGCAGGAGGGACTGCGCGAGCTGCTGCCCTGGCTGGAAAAAACAGATATTGCGGTTTCCTTTGTGGAAGCGGATACCGCTTACATGAACCGCACCAATGCCCTGTGTGAAAACTTTTTGAAAGAGATCCCGCAGGAAACCATCGATCCGGCCCAGCGCTGCTTTACCTACCCGACGTATCAGCTCAGCGCATTTTTGAGCAGCGAGCAGGAACCGGAGTTCATGGCCCACGTGCCCGGCTGCCGCGCTGTGCGCTGGAGCGAAGAATTTGTCGATATCCTGCCCGCAACCGGCGGCAAGGTGAACGGTTTGCAGGAAACGCTCAATCATCTGGGTCTTACGCGGGAAAACAGCATCGCCTTTGGCGATGGCGGCAACGATACCGAGATGCTTGCTTTTGCCGGGATCGGGGTTGCCATGGGCAACGCCTGGCCAGACGCCCGTGCCGCGGCGGATTACATTACCACCGATGTGGATAAGGACGGCATCTGGAATGCGCTGGAACATTTCGGGCTGCTGAAATAACCAATAAAAACAAGAGCATGTGCGTTTTTGGGGAAAGCCCGAAAAACTGCACATGCTTTTATTTTATTTCTTTAGGCAACACCGCACAATTCCCGCCTGACGGCTTAAGCACCGCTCCGGCGGCTGCGGCACGGCATCTGCGTTGCCAAAATGCTCGATAA
>NZ_PSQF01000181.1:0-1905 GCF_003324125.1 Subdoligranulum sp. APC924/74
ATATGCAAGAGTGATGTCAAAAGCGCAGAAAATGCACACTGCCTGTTGAGCATACTCAAGATGCACCCCCAGCAGGGCTTTCCCTTTCCCCCTGCTGGGGGCTTTTTGCGTCCGTGCGGTGCATCTGGCGGGTGGCGGCAGGGGTCAAAGGGGTATTCCCCTTGACCCGCCGACACCGCCAGCGCACGGCGCAAAATGCCCCCTTGACTATGAGTTAAATTTGGTGTACTATGTGTGCAGTAGGCAATATTTGACGCTTGATTGACACAGGAGGTAACGACAATGGCAACGCCAAAGAAAACGACCAAAAAGGTATCCAGCACCCGCCTGTATGTGAATGTTGCTCCGCAGACAATGAAACGTCTGGACAAAATCGCGGAGCGGTACGGCGTAACTCGTTCGAGCCTTATCAGCATGATTTTAGGGCAGTACTGCGAGAGCACGGAAAGAGCCTTTGAAGCAATTCCCGACGCAATGAAAACTGCGCTGGCAATGGCTGCACAGCCTCCCGATACGCAAACACCTGCGTGATGGCCGACCTTGTATCTTGTGAGAACGAAGGCCCCGACCGAGTTAATTACGCAAGGGAGCCCGCGAACCGTGCCTTGTAGACCGTTTGTCGGCTCCCGCGCAGTTGTAGGGCTGTGCCTTGTTGCTCAATTCCTTTTATTCGCTCAAGCGCCGTCTGCATGAACCGTGCCTTGTTGCTCTGTCTGCATGGCGCAAGAGTGCGAGACTTTCCCTCGAAAAAACATAGAGGGAGCTGGCACAGCTGGCGCGGCGCGTTCGCGCCGAGGAATAACGAAAAACCGCCCCCGCGGGGCGGCCTGTGGGGCCGCCGCGGGGCGGTTACTATTAACTTGATTATGTTTACACTTCGGCACGCCGAGGAGGTGACTTGCCTTGAATGTGCTCCTTGTGGATGAGTACGCGCCTCATCCTAAATTCTTTTGCAAAACTACCCATATGGGAAACGTAACGGAATTGACTGCCATGCAAAAACGCTCCTATGGAGCCCCGACAGTACGCATTGACAAAGACCATTACAAAGACCTGCGGTCAGGCTGTATACATGAGTACGCCCACGGAGAGACCCGTGCAGACAATGCGGACAGCGTGCGGCGCACTTTGGCAACGGTGCGCGCTCTCATAAACTGCAATGTGACGGTGCCGCAAAATTGTCGCTGGCTTACGTTCACATACGCCGAGAATATGACGGACGAAAAACGGCTTTCTGCTGACTGGAAAAAATTCTGGCAGAAGTTCAAACGCTGGTGTGTCCGTAACTATGTTGATGAACCTGAGTTCATCGGTGTTGTAGAGCCGCAAGGCCGCGGCGCATGGCATATGCACGTTTTCTTCATCTGGTCGCACACTGCCCCTTATCTTGACAATAACACGTTGATTGCTCCCATGTGGGGGCATGGCTTTACAAAAACAAAGTCGGTTACAAACTGCGACAATGTCGGTGCGTATTTCTCCGCCTACCTCGGAGATATGCCGCTGGACGAGTTCCAAGACCTCGCGCCAGATGAACAGGCCACAACATTCGTCATCAATGAGAAACCCGTCACGGATCAGGACGGCCAGACCGTGACAAAGAAGATTGTAAAGGGTGGCCGGCTGAAGCTGTACCCGCCCGGCATGAATATCGTGCGTTCTTCCAAGGGTGTGAAACGTCCTACTGTAGAGTTTTCTTCATACGAGGAAGCACAAAAAAAAGTCTGTGGGCAAACACAGACTTTCAAAGCGGGATATTCCCTTGTTGGTGACGATGGAAACGAGGTCAACCAAGTTTACAAGGAATATTATAACGCTGTCCGAAAAGATATGCAAGAGTGATGTCAAAAGCGCAGAAAATGCACACTGCCTGTTGAGCATACTCAAGATGCACCCCCAGCAGGG
>NZ_PSQF01000182.1:0-1774 GCF_003324125.1 Subdoligranulum sp. APC924/74
ATTTTGGCAACGCAGATGCCGTGCCGCAGCCGCCGGAGCGGTGCTTAAGCCGTAAGGCGGGAATTGTGCGGTATTGCCGTAAATACAAGGTCATTTTGTCACTTGCACCACAGCGGCAAAAAAGCTATACTGAGTAAACAGAGCAAGCATTTTTGCACTCCTGGAGGAATTGGGAATGATGAAGTTGAATACCATGCGCACCCGGCTGGACGGCCTTGTGATTTTCCGCGGTATTTTGCAGGCCAACATTGTGCCTGCGTTCCGCGCCATGCTGGCCGCTGCGGGGAGCGAGGATTTTGTAAGCGCTGCAGCTGATTTTGAAAACCAGCTGTTTGAACGCGGCGGCAGCTGGACCCGCGTGCTGCTGGACGCCGTTTTGCAGGATGAGAACATCTGCATCCGCAAAGCTGCCAGCGGCGGCGCCGGGCAGGCCGCTGCCCGCTGCATGGACAGCGAGCTGGAATTTTTGCAGCAGCTCAGCCGCGTTACGCTGGTTGATTTGACCGGCGGCGAGGAATCCCTTGCCTTTCTGCCCCGCTGGGAAACCGAAGAAGTGGATTTTGCCGCCGCTTACGCTGAGCGCCTGGCTGAAGTTGGTCAAAAGGGCTACGGCATGTTTGCCCGCCACCACATGTTCACCATTGAGGATGGCAGCCTGATCCCGGTGCGCTTCCCGGATCCGCAGCGCTTAAGCGAGCTACCCGGTTACGAGCACGAGCGCGAAAAGGTAATTGCCAACACCAAGGCTTTGCTGTCCGGCAAGCCTGCCGTGAACGTTTTGCTGTACGGCGATGCGGGCACCGGCAAATCCAGCAGCGTGAAAGCCATTGCCAATGAATTTGCGGCGGATGGTCTGCGCCTTGTGGAAGTGAAAAAGAACCAGCTGTATCAGATTCCGGCCCTGCTGGATAGCCTGGCCCAGAACCCACTCAAGTTCATTTTGTTCATTGACGACCTGAGCTTTTCTGCCAACGACGACAACTTTGCCGCGCTGAAAGCCATTTTGGAAGGTAGTGTGGGCGGCCGCAGCCAGAATGTTGTGGTGTACGCCACCTCCAACCGCCGCCATCTCATCAAGGAAACCTTGAGCGACCGTTCCGGTGATGACATCCACGAGGCAGATACCCGCCAGGAATTGATGAGCCTTTCGGCCCGGTTCGGCCTGACGGTCACCTTCCAGCGGCCGGATAAAGTTCGGTTTGAAGAAATTCTGCTGGATCTTGCCAAGCAGTACGGCGTGCAGATGCCGTCTGATCAGCTGTTCATCAAGGGCGAAGCCTTCGCCATCCGTGCCGGCGGCCGCAGCCCCCGTGTTGCCCGCCAGTTCATCGAGCTGCTTTCGGCAGGAGTGAGACTGTAAGGAAGTTAGGGCAATACCGCATAATTCTAAGTGCCGATACGGCGAGCGAGGTGCGGCAGCTGCTAAGCCAAAAGCGCAGATAATACTTTGTGTATTATCGAGCATTTTGGCAACGCAGTTGCCGTGCCGCAGCCGCCGGAGCGGTGCTTAAGCCGTCAGGCGGGAATTGTGCGGTATTGCCTTAGGAAGTAAGAGTTAGAAGTTAGGAGTTTTTGGGATGCCTGCGGCATGATTTTGATATCAGGCCGTGGGCATTTTGTTATACATTCTTTAATTTTAGCTATGCTTTAGGCAATACCGCATAATTCTAAGTGCCGATACGGCAAGCGAGGTGCGGCAGATGCTAAGCCAAAAGCGCAGATAATACTGGATGTCTTATCGAGCATTTTGGCAACGCAGATGCCGTGCCGCAGC
>NZ_PSQF01000183.1:0-1648 GCF_003324125.1 Subdoligranulum sp. APC924/74
AATGCCCAGCGCACGGCACTTGTACAGGCCTTTTTGTCGGAGATTGAGGCCGCAGGGTATTACGGCATCCTGTATGCCAGCTGCGATTTTATCCGCAACCGCCTGGACTACAAGGCGCTGTCCAAATACGATATCTGGGTTGCCCAGTATGGCAGCACATGCACCTGCCCCCTGCCGTATGGCATCTGGCAGTACAGCAGCCGCAACGCGCTGGGCATCCCCGGCTACGGCACCAGCCTGGACTGCAACCGGGTCTATAAGGACTATGAGCAGCTGATGATCCAGGCGGGCCACACCGCGTCCACCCCGGAGGATACCACCCCCAACAAGCTGGACAAGCAGCGGATCACCATTGGCCGTATCTCCAGCGGCGACCGCGCAACCATCCGCGCCCTGTGCGAGGGGCTGGGGCTTATCTCCGCCGGCCTGTACCGCGAAACCTGTGCGGATGGCAACCAGTGGATGCTGGACGTTGGGCCGGTATCCAGCGGCGACGCCTGGTACATCATGCGCAAGTGCGCAGAGCTGCAGCTGATTGATGCAGGGCTGTACAAGGCTGAGTATGTGGGGTAAAGCTATGAAAAAATTGTTTATCTCCCAGCCGATGCGCGGCAAGACCGACGAGGAAATCCTCAAAGAGCGCAAGGTGTTGATTGCTGATGTGTACATGAAAACCCATGAGGAAATCGAGGTCATCAAATCCTTTTTCGAGGGCGCCCCGGCTGACGCAACGCCGCTGTGGTATTTGGGCGAAAGCCTCAAGCTGCTGGGCACCGCTGATTTTGTGGTGTTCGCCCCCGGCTGGCAGGATTATCGCGGATGCCGTATTGAGCATGATGCCGCTACCCAGTACGGCATCCCTATCGTGGAGGTATGAGCATGGATGCTATCATCGTTGCCCTGATCACCGGCGGGCTGAGCCTGCTGGGGGTGGTTATCACCAACATGATGGCTGCCCGCCGTACCGAACAGCGGATGATAACGGCCCAGGCGGTCACGGATGCCCGCTTGGAGGAGCTGACCCGCGAAGTCCGCGCTCACAATAACTTTGCCCAGCGGGTGCCGGTGCTGGAAGAGCAGCTGCGTGTGGCAAACCACCGGATCGCGGACCTGGAAAACAAAACTGCTTGAAAATCACACACAGAGACATAGGAGGAAAAATCATGGATATTGCATCCTTTGGCATCGCAAGCGTTGCCTGCATCACCGTCATCTGCTACCTGGCCGCAACGGCTGTCAAGCAGACCCCACTGGCAAATAAGTGGCTGCCGTCCATCTGTGGTGCCCTTGGCGGCCTGCTGGGGGTGGCCGCCATGTACATCAACGTGCCGGACTTTCCCGCCACTGATCCGCTGACCGCGCTTGCCGTGGGCATTGTTTCCGGCCTTGCGGCTACCGGTGCGGATCAGGTTATCAAGCAGATCGGCAAAGGCAACTGACTGGCAAGTTAAATAATCCATAACAAAAGCGGCGGGCCGTCTCCTGAAAATAGGGGTAGCCCGCCGCTTATTTTTTATGCCTTTGTAGTCAAAATGTAGTCAGCCCAACATATAGTAAAAAGCGCGGCAAATGTTTTGCACATTCTACCGCGCTATTTTTGGTGCACCATCGGGGACTCGAACCCAGGACCCACTGATTAAGAGTCAGT
>NZ_PSQF01000184.1:0-1557 GCF_003324125.1 Subdoligranulum sp. APC924/74
CGTTCCTCTTTGGATAGCTTTTGACGCAACATCTTTTCCCGGTTCTCAAACTGCCGGATTTTCTTCTTTCCGTCCTCGATCTCGGCTTGCAGCTCCTCGCGGGTTTTCTCTCTTGGCTTTGTCATAGTTGGTCGCTCCTTTCTGCTTATGGCTAAAAGAAAAGAGCAGCCGTTTTCTGTACGAAAATAGCTGCCCTCAATAGGTGGTTTACAATTTTAGAATTTCAGTATCTTAACTTACATCCAGTATATCTTTGCTCCAGAAATTTGAATTTTTGAATCCGCAGGAAGTCTTAACAAGTGCACAATATTCAGATAGTCAACATACCCAGTCCCCACATGAACAAGGCTGAAAACACAGAGAACAGTGCTTGCAAAAGCATAAGTGCTTGGAACAATCATATATGCAATTAGCGGAACAACACCTAAAATTAGCGATGGAAGTATATTAACCACGATAAACCTATTTCTTGTCATCGGTGATGTACATGTCGTTCCAAGTCCCTGCGTCGTGTAGAACATAATGACTTCACTACCCGCTGGAAAACTTACGGCATGGATGAGTTCATGAACTGGGAAGAAAAGTAACGCAATCACAAGACCTATCATCCAATCAACTCTTGAAAATGCGACCCCTCCAAGATAAGTTTTTTTGATATAAACACAACAAGCAAACAAAAGAACAATTGGAATAAGTATGATTGCGGACTTGCTTGTTACTTCCGGCAGTTCTTTTGCACCAGTTCCGACATCAACAGTAGGAAGATTTTTTCCGTCATACTTTCCAATCCATTTAATCTTCATTGTCATTCCTCACTTAACGGCGAGAACAATTCATCCACAATCATCTTTGCCTCAGCAAGATGACCGTAGAAAACATAAAAACGAATCCTTTCGTTCATCAATCCTATTTTCATCGCCATACCTGCGCCAAATACATTTTTCTGAACAAACGGTATTTTCTGTTGGTTTAACACATCCGCCAGCATACCACTCCAAAGCTGCTCTTTCTCGGTGAGGAAGCATAAATCATTCGGCCCTATCTGCTTGGCGTTTTTTCTCCCGCATACGGGGCAGCACTCACCGTCAAATGGCAGGCAACATCTGTTGCAATACTGAGTCATGACCATCACTCCTCTCATTTTAGCTTAATGAAATGGTTAAACTTATCCAATATGATTATATCATGCGGTCAGAGGTCTTTTCAACCAATGCTTTCATACAGATTTGCAACTTTTCTATGAACGCCGCACTTTTTCGCCGCTTCGCTTGCCGCCCTGCGGCGTTCCTCGTTGTATGGGGCGGTCAGACGGAAAGAGAACCGCCCCTTGCGGATTTCAAACTCCATGCAGCCCGTTTCGAGGTCTGCGTCGGTCTGGCGGCACTGGTCGGGGTGCTGTCCGGCGTAGGCGGCAAGCCGCTTCTTTAAGTCGGTGTTGTGGGTGCGAATATGGATAAGGGGGTCTTTCTCGTCAAACCATATATCGGTGGTCTTTTCCTGCTTCGTAAGCCCTGTTCTCATAAACTCTCCTTTCTGCGCCCCTGTTACGCAATAGGG
>NZ_PSQF01000185.1:0-1362 GCF_003324125.1 Subdoligranulum sp. APC924/74
GGGCGGTTATTCGGGCAAGTCCACCTTGCCAACAAAAGAATAATAAATCTCAATGTCCTGTCTGCGGGTCTTGTTCTCGTCATAGCTGCACTCATGCACAACAATTTTCTCTACAAACTCCCGCAGCAGAGTAGGGGTAAGTTCTTCAAAGCTGGTATGCCGCCGGACAACATTCATAAACTTTTCTGCGTTCACGGTGGCTTCCTGTGCTTTGGAAAGCTCCGCTTGGATAGCGGCGGCTCTTTCTTTCAGTTCCCGTTGCTCTGCTTCATAGTCTGCCGACAGCTCTGTGAAACGCTCGTCTGATATGCGCCCGGTCACGCTGTCCTCATACAGCCGCTTGAAGATAGCGGATAACTCGGCTATGCGTTTCTCGGCGGCTTCCAGTTCCTTTTTCTTGGCGGCGTTCCTGCGCTTGCCCCCGTCCTCGTTCTGCTCAATCAAGAGCTTCATAAACCGGGCTTCATGCTTTGCCGCATAGCTTGTCACTTTCCGCAGATTGGAGAGTACACCAGCGGTCAAGAGGTCGGTGCGGATAAAGTGCGCCGTACAGTCATAGGTGCGTTTCTTGTAGTTGCCGCAGATATAACAGTCCTGCTTGCGCTTGTCTGTCTGGTATCGCTGCTGATACATGACGCTGCCGCAGTCCGCACAGAACAGTATGCCGGAGAACAAGCCCACTTCATCATAGCGGTTGGGGCGTTTGCGCTGCTTGCGAAGCTCCTGCACCCGTTCCCATGTTTGCGTGTCTATGATAGGCTCGTGGTGGTTCTCGAAAATCACTTGCTTTTCCGGGGAATTTTCTACACTGTGCTTGACTTTGTAAGAAAGTTTTTCTGTCTTGAAGTTTACCAGACAGCCCGTGTATTCCCGGTTTTCAAGGATATGCACAACGGTATTGGTCGCCCACTTGCACTCATAGCCGGGGTGGTAGCGGCGGGTGCTGCCCGTCCTGCGGTATTCCAGCGTTCCCGGCGTGGGGATTTGCTGCTCTGTGAGCATACGGGCTATCTTGGTCGGACCATTCCCGGCAAGGCAGAAATTGTATATCTGCTTGACTACGGGTGCAGCTTCCTCGTCAATGATGAAATTTTCGTCCTCGTCCATGAGGTAGCCATACACAGGCTTGCTTGTGATAGGCTTGCCACTCATGCCTTTTGAGCGTTTCACTGCTTTGATTTTCTTGCTCGTATCTCTCACCAGCCATTCGTTAAAGATATTCCGCAGCGGGGCAAAATCATTGTCGCCCTGTGCGCTGTCCACTCCGTCATTGATAGCGATGAAGCGGACACCTTTCTGTGGGAAAATCATTTCCGTGTACATTCCCACTTGCAGGTAGTTTCGCCCTAACCTCGACATATC
>NZ_PSQF01000018.1:0-40448 GCF_003324125.1 Subdoligranulum sp. APC924/74
ACCGCATTGATGCCGGTGACAACGGCGGAGATCATCCGATTGATGAAGCCGATGATGCCATTGACGGCGGTTTTGATGGTACTGGTGATGCCGTTCCAGATGTCAGAAATCGTCTGCCCAAGGGAATTGAATGTCTCAGTAGTTTTAGCGCGGATGTTATCCCATGCGTCTACAAAATTCTGCTTGAGGTCACGCAGCCAGCCGGTGATGTTCTCCCACTTGCTGGCCAGACCGTCCAGAAGTCCCTGCGAGATGTAGGAACCCCAGGATTTGGCTTCGGTGCTGGGGGAGTGGATGCCGAATGCTTCGCAAATACCGTTTTTGAACGGCGTGAAAATGTGATCATAGATCCACTGCCCGATGCCGTTCCAGAGTGCTTCCAGGCCGTCGATAAAACCATCGAACAGGTACTGAGCAACGTCGTCACCGTATCCGGCAACCGCTGCCTGGGTCTGGACGTCATCAAACCACTGCTTTATGCCCTGGATAAAATCACCGACAAGATGCCCAGCAAGGGCTGAAAGCCCATCTGCCAGCCCCGTGACGGCGGCGGACAGCAAATCCAGAATTGCCTGCGCAAGTTCGGCATAGTCGATATTGGTGATGCATTCGGCAATCGTGCTGCCGATCTGCTGCCAATCCAGCCCATCGATCCAGTGTGCCAGAGATTCCAGCAGCCCCGCCGCACCGGATACAAGGTCTGCGGCAGCCTGGGGCCAGTCAATATTATTGATGGCGGCCATGGTCGCGCGGGCGAATGCGTCCCCCAGCGCACTAAAATCAAAGGTTTGGATAAACCCGTGCAGCGTCTCGAAGAGGATCTTCCACTTGGCAATCATCAAGCGGCCAAGGGCTTCCCAGTCCAGTTCTTCCACGCACTGGTTCATCCCATTGCCGATGCCATTGCCCAGGGTGTCCCAGTGGATACTTTGTACCAGGGTGTCTGCAAAGATCAGTGCCGTGTTAAGCCCCTGTGCCAAGGTAGAACCAACCAGCCGCCAGTCCAGCCGGTCGATAAAGCCGTTGAGGGTATCCGCAATGTTTGCGGCCCAGGTCTGGGCCTTGTCCTGGATATCCGGCCAGGGGATCGCCGCCATGGCTTCATTCAGCTTTTGGGCGAAAAGCTGCCCGACCTGGTTCCATTCGCCTGCCTCGATGGCGGCCAGCACGGAATCCAGGAACGGGCTTTTTGCGTCAAAGTTATAGTTGGGGGTGATGCTGCTGGCGCCCGAACCGCCGCCGCTGCTCCCTGTCTTGGCATCTAACCGTTCGATTTCATCAAACCCGGCCAGGCTCTTTGCAGCATCTTTCGCTGCCTTGGATGTTCCGCTCATGCCCTTGGCCGCGGCCTTGGCGGAGGATACCGTCTTGCCGGTCAGGAACGCCACCAGCTTGGCCAAATACGCGAACACAGTTGCTGCCGCATTTGCCAGCGCGGTCAGGGCGGGGGTCAGAACTTGAATTAACGGTGCGGCAGCAGTAGCCGCAGCACCTTGCAGGTTGCCCAGGGCCTGACGCAGGGATGCGCTGGAAAGCAGGGCAGTGCCCATGTAGCTGGTCATCTGGCGCAGACCAGACGAGAGCAAGTTGAAAATTAGAGCACTGGAAGCAAGTCCGGCAATGCGGCGGGAAAACCGCCCCATGCCCTTTGTCATGGCGGACAACCTGGCCTGAATTGCTTTGAAGGGCTGTTGAATCGCTGCAGCCGAAAGACGAACGGCGTTTTTTACGCCCTGAACTGCGCGCGATGCGGCAATTTGTCGGCCTAACAGGGATTCAATGCGCCGGGATTGATGCTCAACCGCTAGGTTTTCGGTATCCATTTGCTGCAAAAGGGCATCGTGCTCTTCTTGTAGCTTTTCAAGCATGGGAACCTGGTCACGATATTCCTTGGACATCGCGCCAATTTTTTGCTGCTGCTGATCCAACGTGGCCCGCAGCTTATCACTGCGTTTAACGTCAGCAGGGGAGAAATCCAGCCCATTCTTTTGGTGCTGCAAGTCCATGGTAGTGTTTAATTTTTGCAGTTCGCGCGCGGTTTCGGCGGTTTCCTGCCGGGCACGCTTGAGATCATCGCCCAGGCTGGTATGCTTGGCACCTGCCTGCGCCAGTTGCTTGTCCAGCGCAGCAACCTGCTGGGCGGTGCTCTTGGCCTTGGCCTGCAGCTCTTTCAGCTCGGCATAGGCGCCTTTATTGTTGATTCTGGTATCCAGAATGATCGCCCCATCAGCCAAAAATTACACCCCCAGACTTTTGAAAAATTCTTCTTCCGCGCTGGTCAGCTTGTGTTTGGGCAGGGTGACCAGATCGGGATTGTTGCGCACAAATTCCTGCTCGGCTTTGTCCAGCTTTTTGCCGTGCAGGCGCTTATTGCGGATGGAGACGACCTGCGCAAACTGGCCGTCCCCGATGCAGCCAAATGCCCCGATGAACTCCCACCAGTGCAGGTAGGCGCAGCGGCGGCAGCTGTAGCCCAGAACTTTGTCCACTGCCGGTGCCATGATGGCGGCGTCGGTGTCCCAGTCCACAAGGGCGGGCTTTGGCACGGCGGCTTCCACCGGCTTGCCGCAGTTGATGAACACCATGGCCGCCTGGGCTGCTGCACTCAGGTCCGGCAGGCGCTTCCAATCCGGGTACAGGATCTCCAGGCAGGCAAGGGTCTGTTCCTGCGGGCTCAGCTCCGGGTCACGCAGGGCGGAGATGGCATCCAGCACGGCGCGGTAGTCGCTGCGGATGGCAAACTCCTGCCCGCATACCGTCACGCTGGTGGGCAGCTTCCAGCCGCTCACTGCTGTTCCGGGGCCAGCCCGGCGGTGCTGCCCTGGTAGGCGTCCGCGTGTTTGGCAATGCGGGCCGCGCTGGCCTTGGCGGCGGCTTCCACCGCCTGGGTCAGCATCGGGGTGACGGCATCCAGCACGGCTTCGGCCACCAGGCTGCCGTCCTCGCAGAAAGCCAGGCTGGATACCCCGGCAAAGAATACATCCGATACCGGCGTGCCGAAGATGTAATCAAACCAGTGGCGCACCTGCCTGTCCCACTCCACCAGATCCTCGGGGCCGGTCACGGGCGCGGCCGTAATTTCGGCGATCTTGGCGCGGGCTTCCTCCATGCGGCCGGCCAGGCCGATGTCGGAGGGGTTGAAGCGGATGGTGCCGATCAGGGTGCCGTCCGCATCCTTGACGTCATAGCTTTTTAAGCCGCGGTCAATGTTCAGCTCCATTGGTTATTCCTCCGTGAAGGTGGGCACGCCGGCCGCAATGGTGCAGGTGCCCAGCGTTTTGTTGTTGGACAGGTGTACGTTCATCGGCATGCCGACGTAATCGGAGCCGCCCAGGCTCTGGGGCACGATGGTGCAGCCGGTGTGCTTTTCCGCCGTGAAGGAGCCGGAAGCAGCCCCCAGGAAGCAGTGGACGTGCAGCACATCAAACATGCTCAGCTCGCTTACAGCGTTGCGGCGCTCAATGTCCAGCAGCTTGGCGCTCAGCTTCTGGCCGCCGCGGATGGTGCAGGGGTCCAGGTCAAGCTCCGGCTTTGCGGCGCTCACGTTCACGTCCGTAATGCCCAGGATGTCGGTCACGGTGTCGGTGTCGTGGTTGTATTCCACGCTTGCGTCCTCAACGCCGCGGCCCAGCAGTTCCCAGGTTTCAGTACCGGAACCGCCGACGTCCACAAAGATCATGTCCAGTTTGCGGTCAGCTTTTTGGCCGGCGGTCAGGTTGATAGCAGCTTCTGCCATGGTTATTCCTCCTCAAGATAGAGTTTGATTTGTAATTGATAGCGGGCCGCGTTGGCATCCGCCCCGGTGGGCACACCGGCGTTGGATGCCGTGATTTTGGTCACGCGGTACCCGCTGACAGCGGGGTAGTTGTGGGTGCGCTCCTGCCCGCGGATCCAGGCGGAGAGCGCGGCGAAAAAATCAGCAGCGTCCAGGTTGGGCTTCAGCTCCCGCCCAAACGGCAGCTGTGCCACAAAGGTCAGGTTGTATTCGGCCAGGTCATACCCCAGCACGTCGGTGCGGTGGCTCTCGCTGGCCGTGCGCAGGGTGTATTCGGTCGGCTCTGCGCCCAGGTAGTTGGCGTTGAACAGGTCCTGCCTGTTGATCAGGGGGCACTGTGCGCGCATCCAGGCGCGGGTGGCATCCAGTACGTTCATCTTCCGGGTCTTCCTCCTGCCAGGGCGGCGGCTTCGCGGATGACGTCATCCTTGTGTTCGGCCATGGCCCGCTCAAACCAATAGGCACCGCGATCCGGCGCGCCGTTGTAGGTCAGCGGGCGGCCGGTGGGGTACTTGTGGGGCGGGCTGAAAAAGCCTGCCAGCTCGCCGCCCTCAAAGATGGGAATGTTGGGGCCGTACACCTCGCCATAGTACAGGTAGCGCGCATAGGGCGTGGCGTACACGATCATGCCGTCCCCGATGGCGCTTGCCGTGATGGCGCTGTGCTTGAGGGTGCCGGTTCGGAACGGCACCTTGGGGTCACAATAGCGGATCACCGCTTCGTCCACCGCCTTCTGCACCCTCCCGCCCGGTGTCAGCCCCCGTTTTTCCAGGGCATCAGAAAGGGCGGAAAGGTCAAGGCGGGCATCATATTTCAGTCCCATCAGCTTGCCTCCACATACCAGTGCGGCGCGGGGTGGCCGCGGTTGTCGTGGACGGCCAGCACGGTGGCGGTCACGGTGCCGCAGGTGATCTTGTCGCCGGGGGCAATGTCCAGCCCAGCGGGGGCGGCGCTTTCCGGGATGCGGCATTTGTACACCCGCGCCGCGTGCAGGCCGGTGGAATCCACCGCGGTCTTTGCCTGCCCGTACCAGCTCACGCCGGTCAGGGTGGTTTCCTCGCTCACATCCCAGTCGGCATCGCCGTCATAGTGCAGGTGGGTCAAGGTCACGGTCTGGTCACAGCCGTACAAGGGCCGCACCTCCCATCCCGGCCCGCATAGCGCAGCGGATGGCTGCGCGGCAGGTAAATATCCGCGGCCGCCTGCATGTCTGCCGTATACTGTGCGGTCAGGGCGGCAGTGTTCAGCGTTTCGCTGTAGCCGTCTGTGTTAAAGGCTGCCAGGCCGGGGCGGCTGCGCTCATCGGCCTTGGCGGCCTGGTAGCGGGCGGCAACATCCGCCAGCGCGCAAGCCGCCAGCTTTACGGTATCATCCACCGGCGCCCCGCACTGCAGGCGGCCAAATGTGATGCTGTCCAGATAAGCGCAGGCTTCCCGCACGGCGGGCATCCACTGCCCCTGGGTGGTGATCAGGGTGCCGCAGTAGGCGCCCTGATAGTCGGTAAAATCAGCATACATGGCAGCCCCCTTACTTGGATGCAGGCAGGGTGACGGCAACCGGTACGGCGGCTGCGGCAACCGTTACGGTGCCGGTCTGCGGGCGGTAACCGTCTGCCTTGACGCTGTAGGGATATTCACCGGCGCGCAGGTGGAACACGGCGGTGCCGTCAGTGCCGGTCAGGCGGATGGAGCCGTTCACATTGACAGCTGCACCGGCAATGGCATTGGGGGAGCTTTCGGCATTATCCTTGACGGTAAAGGTCACAGTCTGGTCGGTGTAGGCGGTCGCGGCGTCAATGTAGGCAAAGGGCACGTTGACGCGGTTCTCGTTCATGCGGGTGGCGGGGTTCGGCATAGCCCAGCCCATGCGGAAGGTAACACGCAGGGCAATCATGTCCTGCTGGGCCAGGTTGAAGATGATGGACTTGGTGCTGGGGTCCTGGATCACGGCCTGGTCCAGAATCTTGACGTCCACATCCTGGCGGATGGCGTACACCAGCTGTTTAAAGTTGCCGGCCACCATGCGGGCAACGCTGGTATCAAAGCTGCCGTTCTCCGGGAAGTAGATCGGCGCGCCGTCCAGGGCATAGGGAGTGGTGCCCTGCATATCGCTCTTGTACAGGGGGTGGCCGTTGGTGTCCTTGATGCCGCGCAGGGACGCTTTGGCACCCATGGCAGCCACAACGCCGTCCACGGTGTAGCCTGCATCCTCCACCTTGGCAAACAGTCCGTTTTCGCCCAGCAGGGAATCATAGGTAATGCCGCCGGAAACGTTGTTGCCGGCCTGGCGCGCAACGGTGATAATGTCGTTCTGCCACTCTGCCGGGCGGTTGATGCCGAACAGAATGGCCTGGTCCACCCGCAGGCCGATGGCTTCGTTGACTCGCGGGGTCACCTCGCCCAAAATGTCAAACTCAGCATCGGCCAGAACGGCTTCGGGGATGGGGACAATGATTGCCAGCTCACCGGCGGTCAGGTAGACGTTTTCCCACGCCTGGCGGGAAGTCTGCTTATAGCCGGTATCGCCGTTGACCCAGTAGGCCAGCGGCAGCATGGAAAGCACCGGAATGCGGGTCTGCTTGCTGGTCATGTTGGGCAGCTTGCGGCCCAGCTGCATCACAACGCTCTGCTTGGGGGCATCCTGAAAAATGGTGCTGACAACCTGCTCACGGATGAGGGCTTCAGCGCGGGAACGATCAATAACATTGGGCATGGGTTATACTCCTTTCATTTGCCAAACGCGGCACGGATCGCCGCATTTGCTTCTTCGCGGCTGGTGGCAGCTGCCGGGGTGCCGGTAGCGCTTGCCACAATGCGCGCGGGCTTGGTATCGGCGGCAAACGCGCCGGGGTCATTTTCGCGGTAGGTCTTTACAAAGTCGTCAAAGCCCAGCAGGCTGTCCCCCTGCAGGGGCAGGTTCTTGGCGGACAGGTCGGCCATAAATGCTTTTTTTGCGCTGGCGCTGGTAAAGTGCAGCCCGGCGGCTGCATTCTGGGCGGCATACCCTGCCTGCAGCTCGGCCACTTTTGCGTCCGCCGCTTTCTGGGCATCGGCGGCTTTCTGCTGCCAGTCGGGGTCGTAGCCTTTCAGCTTGGTGTTGGCTTCGTCCAGCTGGGTGCGGATGGCATCACGCGCGGCTTTGGCCGTCTCAGCGGCCTGCTTTTCGCGGTTCACGTCCGCGCCGTTCATGGCGAACACACGCTGCACCTGCTCATCATTCAGGCCAAGGGCTTTGAGATCTTCGGTTTTCATGGGTGTTACCTCCTGTGTAGGGTGTCAGATAGGCGTTTTAGGTGGTGGCCGTCACCGTCTGTGCGGCTGTTTCAGCCCTGCCGCAGCCGGGCAAAAGGGTATAAAAAGTGCCCGCCCGCCCCTCATGCAGGGCAGGCAGGCATGAAAAAACCACGGCGCAGAATTTGCATCGTGGTTTCAATAATTTGTTGGTGCGGCCTTTACGGCACAATTTCAATGCTGGGCAAAACGTCCGTGTAAAAACACAGCCGGTACTGATGCGGGCAGATAGAATTCATTTTGAACTGTTCCGGGCTGGTCAACACGGTCAAAATGGCAAGCATCAAAACAAGCAGATTCTTCATTGCATCCTCCTAAAAATGGGCATGAAAAAACCACGGTGCGCGTGCATCGTGGT
Source organism: Subdoligranulum sp. APC924/74 (assembly GCF_003324125.1). Taxonomy (NCBI): domain Bacteria; kingdom Bacillati; phylum Bacillota; class Clostridia; order Eubacteriales; family Oscillospiraceae; genus Subdoligranulum; species Subdoligranulum sp. APC924/74. The sequence goes on from NZ_PSQF01000018.1 coordinate 7,424, forward strand.
TGAATCGTTAAGGGCTATTCGGGAAGTTCGCCCAATCGTTTCAGAATGTTGTAGCATCCACGGGCAGCCAGTTGGGCAGGAGGAATGTCTCCATCAAGCGCAACCCAACCGTCCGGCACGGTATACTTTGGGTCAATAGGGTTCTCTTGAAGGAACTTTTTCATTTCTTCAATTTTCTCTGGCGTAATAGTGAATGCCATAATTCTGAACCTCTTTGAAATAAGTATTCAATGTATCATAAACGGCGGCTTTGGTTGTCGCTTTGTTCATGTCAAACATCAACAGGGAAGTCAGGTTTTCCAAAGCTGTTTCATCGGTATTGTTGGTTCTTTCAATCGCGTAAAGGGAACCATCATTGCCAACGGCGGTCAGAATGCGGATGGTTTTGTTTTTAGAGAATGCGTCCAAATCATCAGGTGAAAATGTCAGCCCGCTTGGGTGCGAGTGCATTACAATACAGTCGACATTCGGAACCTTGATTTTTACAGATGTTCCCGGTTCAGAACTTTCCTTGTAACCGCCCAGAGGCTGCATATCCAGCCCATAGCAGCGGGCCTTTTCTATCCCAAGCGGAACCTTTCGGGCTTCCAGCAGCAGCTTCTTGTGCGCGTTGGCAAGGGCGCGGCTGCCCGCAGCGTCCAGCGTCTCACAGGCAAACGGCTGAATACGCTGAATGCTCTGGATGGTAATCTCCTTGTACCCCAGGCTGATTTCTTTCAGTGTAGCATTGTTTTGTACGGATTGCAAGGCGCTTGCCGCCTCATCCGCCTGTTTCGCCTCCCTTTGCCCGAAGCCCGGCACCTCCGCCCTTGCGCCGTCCAGCCGCTCCCCCGTTTCTGCCAGGAAAGCACTCAGCTGCTGCCGGGCGGCTTTCAGCTTGGCGGCGCTTTGGCTGGCATCCACCCCGGCGGCGGTCTCGGCCAGGTAACGGCGCTTGTACTTGCGCACCCTGCGTTCCAGCGCCCGCTGCATCTGGGTGATCTCGTACCGGGTGTACAGCCCGCCGCCGTAGGGGATATTGCGGGCATCCAGTTCGGCCAGGCGTTCGTCCGTGTAGTTGCGCACGGAGATGCCGGGGTAGAACGGGTAAAAGTTGTGGCGGCAGTTCCAGCCGCACAGGCCGGGGGCGGTGCCGTAACCGGTGGCGGTTTCAAAATCCTCGTACCGCTCACCGTCTTGCACCACAGCGCCGCCGCGGTGGTAGACCCTGCCCTGCCACACCGCATGGGTGGGGCGGGCCCCCTCGTGGGCGGTCACTTCCACAAATTCGCAGCCCATCTCTTCCGTGCGGGCCAGCTGCAATTTTGCACAGGTCTGGTTCACGCCGGTCAGCACCGCCCGGCGGGCGGCCACTTCCAGCGTGTCGGTGTGGCCGCTGGGGTAGGTGATGTACGGCATGGTGTCCGCCAGGTCATCCACCGTGCGGCGGATGGCGGTGCTGTAATCCATGGCCCCGGTGCTGACCAGCCCCCACGCGCGGGAAAGCCGGTCCTCAAACGTGCCGGTCACCGTGTTGGCGGTGGTGGCCGTCAGGTTCTGCCAGGTGCCGCAGGTCTGGCGGTACCCGGCATTCAGCAGGTTCAGCAGGGCAGGGGACTGGTTGACCGGCGGCGGGTCCAGCCCGGCCGCAGCGTAAACAGCATCGTCCGCAGCCAGGGCCTGTGCCCCGGCGGTTTCCAGCAGCCGCTTGATCTCCGCCCGGCTTTTGCCGGTGTACCTGGCCAGGGTGGCAACGGTGTTGCTGCGCACGGCGCGGGTTTCGGCCAGCCGCCATGCCTGCCATATGGCCGTTGGGGTCAGCGGGTCCAGTTCGCCCAGGCTTTTCATGCGCCGGGCAATGTCCTGCAAAATGTCATCTTCCACCTGCTGCCATAGCTGCACAAAGCGGCGGGGCAGGGCTTCCAGCTGGTCAGGGGTCAGCATGGGGCATCACCTCACGGGGCAAAGGTCAGGGTTTCGTCGGCGTTGTTCTCGGCGCTGGTTTCAGCCGCGATCTGGGCGGCTTCCTCCTGGCTGTAGCCCTCAAACTCGGTCAGGTAGCGCTGCATGGGGAACTTGCCCGCCTGCACATACTGCCAGAACAACTGCTTGCGCTCGCCGGGGTCATTCACGATGCTGTCGTCCCAGTTGTACACGGCGGTGTAGCTGCCCGCGGGAACCAGCTGGTACAGGTCGGCATAGGCATTCATCGCGTACAGCAGGTCATCCAGCGCCACCTGCAGCGCGTGCTGGATGCTTTTTACGGTGGAGTAGCTGCGCTGCTTGCTTGCCATGATCTCGGTGGCGGTCTTGTCCACATTCTGGGGGTCGCTCAGGGTGCCATAGGCAAGGCCGCACTGGAACTCAATGCGTTTCAAGATTCCGTCCAGCCCGCGCAGATAGGCTTCATCCCGCAGGGCGGGTGCAAACACGTTGAACAGCGTGCGGTCCGCCACGTTGCCCGTCATGCAGCCGCGGTACAGCCGACCGCTGCGCTGGTCCATCTGGAACCCACCGTCCCTGGTGGGGCGCAGGGCCGCAGCGTCCACATCAATGGCAAGCTGGCCGCCCTCGTACTCCCACAGCAGGCGGCCAAACTGTTCGTCTGCATCGTGGATGGTATCCACAGCGGGGGCGTAAACGCTGGCCCCCAGCGGGCTGTGCCGGTCATTGCGGTTGGCAAGGGGAATGCGGAAGTAAGCGAATAATGGCCGCTCCACCTCAATGCGCACCTCCGGCGCAATGTCGGCCCACTCCGGAACATCGGCCAGCGGGATCTCCTGCCCCAGGCTTGCTGTGCTGGAACTGGCAAACGCCTTGTTCTGGATGGTCTGCACCCCGGCGGCGTATTCGTGCCGCTCCAGGCGGGTGTAGATCGTGTTTTTGCGTTTGAGCTGCTCGGAGAAGATCGCCCCGGTCAGGCGGCCGGTGGTGTCAAAGGTGGTGGGGAAAAAGCAGTCCCCCTGCACCACATCCACCAGCAGCCGGTCACCGGAAACATAGGGTTTGAACACTGCCCCTCCCAGTGCGCAAGCAATCTCGGTGTAGTTGGGCAGCTTGTCCAGAAACGGGGCCAGCTGTTCTGCCAGATAGTCCGCCCGCGAAGAGCCGGACAGGCTGACTTTCAGCTCCATCGTGACCAGCCGGGCGAACTCTCGCGCCACGCTGGCCGCAATGCGCAGGCTGTGCAGGTCGTTTTTGGCCGTGCACCAGGGGCCGCCCGTCTCGTACATCTGGGCCCACAGGGCAAGGGCGTTTTCCATCTGGCCGGAAAGGATAATGTCGTTTGCGCCGGGGGCATCGCCAAACAGCGTGCCGATCTGGGCACGCAGCCAGCGCAAAAGCTTTTGGAACATCTTCACTTCCTCCAATCCGCCCAGCGGTATTCGCGGGCCAGCACGGTATAACAAAAATAGCGGATGTCGTCCATGGCGTGGTCGTTCTCCTTGATGACGGCATCCTGCGGGGCCTTGTCGTCCCAGCAGTAGGTTTTGAACTCCCGCAGGGCATCCGTGCAGCTTTCGTGGATCTGCACCCGCCCGGCTTGCAGCAAGCTGGCCGTGACCCGGATGCCGTCCAGCACTTCGTTGGCGGCAGCCCGTACCATGTACCGCCCATGGCGGCGAATGGTTTCGATAAAGGACGCGGCGGAGGGGTCCACCACCACTTCCTGCACATAGTAACCGCGGGTCAGCTCTTCCAGCGCGGTGTAATGCTCTTCGTCGGTGCGCTGGTGCTGGACCTCGCGGGAGTTGTAGTAACTTTCCTTGATGCGCACTGCCCGGTTGGCCTGCACGCACCACAGCCCCATGCTGCACGGGTTGTGGGTGCCGTAGTCGATCGAGACAAAAAAGCGACCGTCCATCCCGGCGGTCGGCCCGCGCAGCAGGTAGGCATCCGGGTTGGCCGCCACAAAGGGATAAACCAGACCTTCGGCCACCACCCAGCGCCCGCGGATGTACCGCTCATAAAACACGCCGGTGTACTGCGCCCGGTACCGCGCCTTGATCGGCTCGGACAAGCTCAGGTTGTCATCCATCGTAAAGTGCAGGTACAGCAGGTTCTTGGCGCGGGCCTGCAAAATCCAGCTTTTGTAGAACCAGTGCTCCGGCCCCTCCGGGTTGCAGTTGAACCAGAACTTGGAACCGTCCACAGAACAGCGGGCGGTGGCCTGGTTTACAAAGCTTTCCGGCATCAGGGCAACTTCGTCAAACAGCGCACCTGCCAGCGTAATGCCCTGGATCAGGTCCTGGCTGCCTTCGTCCTTGCCGCCGAACAGGTAGTAATAGTTGGTCACGGTCCCGCGGGTAACAATCAGCAGATTGTCGCCCCGGCGCTCGGCGGCAGTGTAGCCGCGGGCGGTCAGCATCTGCTTGAGCACCCCCACCACGTTGCGCCGCAGGCTGGCAATGGTCTTGCCGCACAGGGCAAAGTTCTGGCCGTTAAAGCGCGCCATGCCCCACAGCACAAAACTGAGGGAGAGCGAAACGGTTTTACCGGAGCGGATGGACCCGTCCGCGATCAGCCCGTCCGCCGCCTGCATGGGGGAGGTGCTGCACCACCAGGTCAGCACCTGCTTTTGGCGGCGGCTGAACGGCTGGAACCGGAACGCGGCAGGCTTAACCGGGTTCATCCGCACCATCCTTCCAGGCTGCGGGCGCCTGCTGCTGCATTGCGGTCAAAAAGCCGTCATCAGTGGGCGGGGGCGGTGCTTCGGCGGGCTTTTCGTTCCAGCCAAAGTTGCAGCGCAGGCTGAACTGCGCGCCGTTGGTGCCGTCCCGGTCAAACAGGCGTTCTTCGGCGTATGCTTCGCACTGGGCTTTCGCGCGCGTAATCGTGGTGCAAAATTCCTTTTTGCCCTGGTAGGCGTTCAGGTCCCGGCGGCAGGAAAACCCCAGCGCTAGGGCCAGCCCGCTTACCGTCGGTGGTTTGGCATCCACAATAATGGGCAGGCCGTATTTGTCCAGGAACGGCTCGCCGGTATCCGGGTTCATCAGGGGGTGCCCCTTGCAGGCGGTGAAATAGGCATCAATTTTGCCTTGGATCTCTTCCACGCTCTTGTACTTCGGGGGCCGCCCAACCGGGTTGCGTTTGTATGCCATGTTTCACCGCCTTTCTGCAATAAAATACCCCGCCGGGTCTGGCGGGGTTGAAGTTTTGATAAATCCCGGCACGCACGGGCAAAAGGAAAGAGAGTAAATGTGTGAGCCTTTGCCGGGCGCCGGGGAGTGGGGCCGCACAAGGGCCTTGCACCCTTGCTGTGCCGTTGCTTGGGAACACAGCGCCCCTGCCAAAGGGCCGGCTGTGCGGCATAAAAACAGCCAGGCGGGGCATGGCCGTCTGGCTGAAATGGGGAGGATAAAATGACAATACAAAAGCCGTAAGGACGTTTTGGGTTCCTTACGGCTTTTGATGATGGTATTATAGCATGTTTATTGGGGGTCTGCGAGGGTCAATTTTCAGCAGCATTCTCTTTAGAATGCTCGTAAATCTTCTGGAAATTCACAACAGGAAGCACGATGGGGCTCATTTCTGGCTGTGCGGTTAAAAGGGAAAGCTGTGCGCGAACATACGGGAATAAAATAGCAGGAGCATTTACCCGCAAAATCGTATCCAGCTGAGGATGATTATCGTCAATTTCGCAATAGCCAGAAATGCTGATATCGGTCTTGAATTCACCCTTCTTTTCTACATTGACATCCAAGGTGACAATGTAATTGTTTTCACCTTGTTTTTCTACATTTACTGAGAAAGAAGTAGGAAGCTCTTGAGAGTCATTTCTGAAACCGATGCGTTCAAAGGTAATGCTATTAAAGATGAAATGCTTAATAGAAAGAACACTTCGAATATCTTTGTCTTGCGGATTCATTTCATTTATTCTCCTCTTTTGTAGATCAGGCAGCAGAGGGATTACTGGAAGTGAAATCATCGGGGTCCGATACACAAGAAATATCTTGACTCATCCAGTAGGAAGCGGGCTTTGTCTCGCGGGAAAGGCTGCTTTTATATAAAGCAGAACTAACTTCCGGGTTCTTCAATTCAAAAGCGATGGATACTTTATAGTCTTTTGCAACGGGAAACAGATCCCCGACCTCTTCAATGGGAACTCCCATCAAGGTAGAAGGTCCCTCCCCAAAACTGTAATGAATACCGAGACGGTTACAAATTTGCATAGCCAACTCAGTTGCAGAAACTTGCGCACTCATGTGGGAACACCTCCTTTGGTGACCAATTCTATATTGCTGATAATACTGTGGTCAATTACACAGTATTGCACTTGCCTTGGACGAAATAGCCACCGCCCACAACGCCCCGGCGTATCAAACGTATATGAAACTAGTTTGATTTCGGGATGCTGGAGCTTAAACGCTTCCATGCAAAAGCAACGTAATTGTGCTCGATCATTAAAATCAATTTGAATTTTTTTCGCACTTTTTATTTCTTGCAAAAATCTTTGAGAAAAGCGATTAAATGCGTAAGCATTTTCGTTTAAGTCAAGATTAAAAAAGGCATTATCTTCATATTGAAGCGTTGCAGATAAAACAGCAGCAGGCTTATGATGCCGGGAAGCTTGATCATTTGCCCACCATTCGGCGTGGACGCGATGAGAGAAAAAATATATACCGTAGCCCAACCACTCGTTCGGTTTCGTACTAGGATTAAAGTGCTGTTCAGCAAGAATATTCTGTGCATATGGTTCTATGGTGCCATGAAAAGCAATTTCATTATAAGCCACTTCATCACATCCTATGCACAGTTTTGTTTGTTTTGGTGCACTTTTGTTTAGATTATTATAACGGAATGTCCCCGAAATGTAAATGGATTGTGATCCCAAAATGCTTGAAAAAGTGCTGAAATTTGCTTAAAACGGCTTAAAAATGCCCCAAAATGCTCAAAACGACTAAAAAAGCAACATTTCGATTGCCTGCTTATGCCTCCTCCTGACCCACCGATATTCCAGGTGCATCTCCACTGCGATCTGTTCAAAGCGCTGGCCAAGCAGGTATCTTCTGCGCAAAATTTCCTGATCGCGGGCATCGGTGATTTGATTGATGATTGTGATGATGTCGCGGCGGGTATCTGCACAGATGGCAATCTGGCGTTCCAGTTCTTGCTGCGCCTGAATGATGCGCTCCACGGCACGGGGGATGCCTTGCCCGTCCGGGGTGCCGCTCGGCAGGGCGGAGAGAAGCGGCGTGACGCGGCAAGCCTGGCTGCGCAGTGTGAGCAGCTCCTGCTCAAGCTCCCGCTCCCGGCACAGGCTGTTCTGGTAGCGGCGCAGCCAGGCGACTTTCTCTTCATAGGTCAATCGGCATCACCCCTTCCGCGGCTCATGCAGGGCCACATAGCAGCCATAGGTCTTGCCTTCGGCACGGGCGAGAGCATTCACACGGGCAATCTCGCTCCTGGCGCGGCGGCTGCGCTGTTTGGCCCGGCTGATGATGGCATCGTCGCTGCGCACCAGCAGGGCACAGGCTTTGCAGTAGCGCTGGCTGCAATAGGCGTGCAGCATCATTTTGCCGCAGCGGGCGCAGGGCTTATCGGAATATTTCGGCATCAATCCTCACCTCCATGCGTATGATCCATGTAGATCTTCGGTTCGTCGTCCTCGTCCGTATGTGCGGCGGCCTTTCCGGCGCAGAGCCCGGCGGTGTAGGCGGCGGCTAGCAGCGCGGCCAGAACGGCGCTGCCGATAATCGAAAGCAGAATATCCATCAGTCAACCCACCTTTCGCCGCGGCTGCAGAAATCGCTTGGCGTGTTGCGGCCATACAATGGGCACTGCACGGTGGCCCAGTAGCGGCACTTTCTGCAGCGTAAAATCGGAAAATGGTGCAGAATGATCGCATTCCAGATGCTGCCCAGAAATTGCGATACAGCATATACCAGCGAAACACCCAACATAAAAAGAAGCGGTGCTACAACAAAAACCAGAAATAGCGCTTTTGCAGCATACAAGCAATTAAATTCAAACACTGACATCTGCCTCACCTCCCAACAGCCGCAATGCTTTGCGGATGACGGCACATCCATGCCCATACACAAAACAATTATGTTCCAGCCCGCAGCCCAAACAGGCTGCGGGGCGGCGCTCAATGGCCAGGCGGTGCAGCTGGCGCAGCTCTTCCGGCGTCATCAGTTCGGCAGGGATGCACCGGCTGTTTTCGGTATCGAACCGCATGTCGCTTGAAACAGGCATCATAATTCCACCACCTTGATGAAAATGCCGGGGGTATCGGCCCAGAACTTTTCAATCACCTCACTGCACACGAATGCGTCATCGCGCCAGAAGTGCAGGCGGGTCATTTCGTCTTTCAGGGCTTTTTCCAGGTTGTCGGTATCGGGCTTGGTGGTGCGCCACTCGCCGTCATTGTGGCGGCCGTCAGTGGGAAACAGCCACTTGACCAACAGCCGCACCGGGCCGCTGCAGGGGGTAGGCGGTGCATAAGGGGCTAGGTAGGCGTGCAGCTTGGCACGGGTGGCTTTCAGCTCCGGGCTGTCGTGCAACACGGCGCAGGGCTTGCCGCCGCGCATAAAGGCATGCAGCTGCTTGGCATTGTGGGTTGTGGTGGGCGGCTGCATGGGAATAAAAAATTGCATGTATTTTCACCTCGTTCTTTTTTTGTGGCCAACGTGTTGGGGTGGGTTCCCGGAGGGATGGGGGCTGTGTACGCCCCATCCTCTGGGATACCCCAACACACGGACGGATTTTTACTATATATATATAAGGCTATTTTCCGTCCGTATTTGGTACGGATAGCGGCTATTTTCCGAAATACGGAAGTTCGGACGGATTTGTGATAGCGGCTATTTTCCGTGAAATATAAGAAATATTATCCGTTGATTCCGGGCTCTTTCAGCCCCACGCTGGTGCCATCAATCCAAAATCCGCCGTCGGATTTCAGGCGTCGGCGCACGGTATCGGGCTTCAGGTTCAGGTATTCAGCCATGCTGTAAATGGTCACTTTACCATCCATGGTGCAGGCTTCAAAGGCGGTGCGCAGTTCGGCACGCTTGCTTTTGGCGGCAGTATCTTTGTCTCCCCAGCGCTTTGCGGCACCGCGGGAGCCAAGCTGCTTGTAATCGCTTTCTGGCTGCAGGTCCTCCAGCAGGCCGCTGTCCAGCTTGTGTACGGGATAGTCGAACCAGAGGTTGACCGGGTCAAAACGGGCAAACTCGCGCAGAGTGCCCTCAATGCGCCAGGCGGTCATGGCATCGGCGCGCTTGATGGCAGCCGCGGTGTCTGCATCCAGGCGGTGCAGATCGGGCAGCGGCAGGTGTTCCTTGGCAATGGCCAGCATCCGGCTGCGGCTCAGGGCATCGTCCGGGCCGTAAGCATCGGCATGGCCGCGGGCATCCAGCAGGGCTTTGGCTGCGGCGCAGGCCGCTTTGTTGTGCAGCTGCTCCCGGATGGCCTCGGTGGGGACCAGCTCGGTCATATCCAGCATGGCATCCGGGTCACGGGCAAACACACCGGAGCCGGAAGCACGGTCCATGCTGCGCTTGCCGCCCTGCGCGCCCTTGCTGTGGTGGTGGCAGTAGATGACGGCACAGTCCAGTTCCCGGCAGACCAGGTCAAACTGGTTGCAGAACTTGGCCATCTGGTCAGCGCTGTTTTCATCGCCGGTGATGACTTTATAGATCGGGTCCAGCACAACGGCCAGGTAGCCTTTCTTGGCAGCCCGGCGGATCAGGCGGGGAGCCAGCTTATCCATGGGGACGGAGGCACCGCGCAGGTTCCAGATGTCGATGTTGGCAAGGTTTCGGGGCGGCAGGTGCAGGGCTTCGTATACATCTTTGAAGCGGTGCAGGCAGCTGGCGCGGTCCAGTTCCAGATTGATATAAAGCACCTTGCCCTGCGCACAGGCAAAGCGGCCAAGCCAGGGGGCACCCTCGGCAAGGCAGATGCACAGTTCGATCAGGGCAAAGCTTTTGCCCGCTTTGCTGGGCCCGGCCAGCAGCATTTTGTGGCCCTGGCGCAGCACTCCTTCAATCAGGGCATCTGCCAGCGGCGGCAGGCTGGCCCAGTCATCGGCAAGATTTTCGGTATCGGGCAGGTCGTCCGTGCAGGCTTCAAACCAGTCTTTCCATTCCTCCCAGCAGGATTTGCCAGTGTTGGTTTCCAGCAGGTACTGCTTTTTGCCGCCGCGCAGGATGCCCGGCATGCGGGATAAGCGGGCAGGATTGCGGTTGGCTTCGTCCAGCGTCAGGCCGTTTTTCTTGCAGGCAGCGTACAGGTAGTCAACCCGGCGGCGGTACTCGGTATAATCCGGCGCGCCGACCCGCACAATGGCGTGCAGGCTTTTGCTGCCGCTGTACACCAGGGCCGCGCAGGGCAGTTCCAGCTGGCGGATAATGGCCTGCTGCTTTTCCAGCTCCATGTTGTCGCATTCCACCAGGGCATAGCGGTAGTCGGTCACATTGTTGTTGCTGCGGCCGCCCTCCACGGGGTTGAAGCAGATCCAGGCACCGGCGGCGGGGTTGTAATCGCCCACCACAGCGCCGATGTCCCCGCCGCAGCGGGCAAGCTCGTCCATCAGCTGACCGGCGGTGCGGTCCCAGCAGCCTTTTGTGGGGGCATAGCGGTCATCCCGCAGGTAGCTTTCGGTCACATAGGCCACATGGTCCTCCGGCTCAAACAGGGCTTGCAGGTAGCGGCGCAGCTGGTCGGCGGGGTCCCATTGTTCGGGGATGTTCAGCTCCTGCACATCCAGCCAGCGGGTATCCACCACAACGCCGTCCGGCCGGGTGCCGGGGGCGCAGATCGCGTCGTTCCAGTCCAGCTCATGCCCGGCGGGGCCCGGCCAGCCGTGATTGCGTGCCAGGGCGAAAATGCTGTTCTCGGTGATCGGTTTGGGATTGCCGCGGAAACTTTCCCACTTGCGGGCACATTCGCCCTTATGGTACCGGCTGCCATCGCGGGAACTCCATTGCTCCCATGCGGTAACAGGGAACCCGGCTTCTTTCAAGCCCATGCCCACTGTGACCCATTCCTCATAGGTCAAGTTTGCCGGGGAGATAAAGTCCAAGGCTTCCTTGAGATCATTTGCATTGTCCATTCCGTTTACCATCCGAAGTCAAAGATTGGGGTTGTTTCCGCAGAGGGCATATAGGTCTTTGGGTCCACGCCCTTGGGGGTGCCGCGCCAGCCGCAGGCGGCGATACGGTCGATCATGTGCTTGGCGGCGTTGAAGCTCCAGGTGCCCACATGCTGGAAGCCGTATTTTTCCAGACAGCGGATCTGCTTTGGGGTGGTTAATCCCTCATCCCGGCGCTTGTTCAGCCGGTCCAGCAGCAGGGATGCTTTGCCGGCGGATTCCACCGCATCAGGGCAGATGCCCTGCTTTTCCAGCGCGGCGGTTTGCTCGGCGCTGGGGGGACCGGCTTCCCACCCAAAGGCGGGCACATAACCGGCCAGATCCTCAGCTTGGATGCTCATTTCGTATTGCAGCGGGTCAACCAGGCGGGCGCGCTTGCGGTGCTGTTCTTCCAGCTGCTTGGCAAGGGCTTCCTCCCGCTGGGCCACCACATCTTCGGCGGCCTGCCGGGCGGCTTCCTCCACGTCCTCCGGGCAGGCGGCGGCAGCCAGGTTATCGGTCATCTGCTGGGCAACGGCGTGGTCCTCGCACACAAGGTCGGCCGGGCGGCAGAGCTCGTGGCGGTCGGTCAGCCAGAGGAAATCCAGGAGCAGCAGGTCCTTTTTGCCTTCGTGCAGGCGGGTGCCGCGGCCCACCATCTGGCTGTACAGGCTGCGCACCTTGGTGGGGCGCAGCACCACAACGCAGTCCACACTGGGGCAGTCCCAGCCTTCGGTCAGCAGCATGCTGTTGCACAGCACGTTGTAGCTTCCGGCGTCAAAATCTGCCAGGACCTGGGCGCGGTCGGCGCTCTGGCCGTTGACCTCGGCAGCATGGAATCCGTGGCGGTTCAGGGTATCCCGGAATTTCTGGCTGGTTTTGATCAGCGGCAGAAAGACAACGGTTTTGCGCCCCTTGCAGTAGTGCGCCATCTCGGCGGCGATCTGGTCCAGATAAGGGTCCAGGGCGCTGCCCAGCTCGCCCACGGCATAGTCCCCGCCGGACATGCCCACGGTGGAGATGTCCAGCCTGAGGGGGATGGTCTGCGCCATAATGCGGCACAGAAAGCCGTCCCGGATGGCATCGGTGAGTTTGTACTCATAGGCCAGGCTGTCGAACACCTCGCCCAGATTGCGCAGGTCGCCGCGGTCCGGCGTGGCCGTTACGCCCAGGACCTTGGCCGCGGGGAACCAGTCCAGAATGCGGCGGTAGCCGTCGGTCACGGCATGGTGGGCTTCGTCAATGATGATGGTGCTGAAATAATTGTGGGGGAACTTTTCCAGCCGCTGGGGGCGCTGCAGGCTTTGCACGCTGCCAACGGCAACGCGGTACCAGCTGGCCAGGCAGGATTGTTCGGCTTTTTCCACCGCGCAGCCCAGGCCGGTTGATTTTTGCAGCTTGTCGGCGGCTTGTTCCAGCAGTTCGCCGCGGTGGGCCAGGATCAGCACCCGGTCCCCGGCGCGCACCTGGTCTTCGGCCACGGCAGCAAACACAATGGTTTTGCCGGTGCCGGTGGGCAGCACCAGCAGCGTGCGCAGCCGCCCCTGTTCCCACTCTGTATGGATCTGTTCTTTCGCCCGCTGCTGATAGGGGCGGAGGGGGAGAGAGTTTGTGTTGGGCATAAGTATCCTTTCCGTGTTAGTGAGGAGTTAGGAGTGAGGAGTTAGGAGTTGAAGAAGCGGCTTGCGCCGCAATTTTGAAATTATGAAAAGCCTGATATTCAAACCGTGCGCGTTAGCGCACACCATAAACTCCTAACTTCTACTTCCTACCTCCTAACTTAAAAAGCTCCCTGCTTCCACCCGGTGCTGGGGGCGGCGGTGGGTTCGGGGCGGGGCAGGAACTTTTCAATCTCGTTGGCCTGCCCGGTCTCACCGGCGTGGGGGCCGCTCTGCTTGGTGTATTCCCGCACGCCCAGGCGGCACATACCCTGCGCACCGACAATTTCGTTCCAGCGGGGGCGGAACGTCTCGCCGCGCTTGCACTGGCCGATGCTCTCAAAAAAGGCGCCCAGCAGGCCCTGGGTCTTGGTGTGCAGGAACAGGCGGTGGGTGACGGTGGTTTCGCCTTTGTCGCCGCCATGGATGGTAATGGTCAGCTTGGCCATGCTGCAGGGCGGCAGCTTGGCGCTGCCCTCATAGCGGGCACGCTCAAAGCTCTGCACGGTAAACAGGTAATCGCCCGCAGGCAGCAGCACAAATTCCCGCTGTTCGTTGGTAACCTCGCTGTCCCAGTCCAGGGCAGCATCCGGCATGTTGTTCATATATTCAGCCATGGGTAAATCTCCTTTGCATTTGTTAAAACGGTACATCGCGGTTGGTGCAGATCATCTCCAGCACCTGGGGCCAGGCGGCCACCAGGCAGCCGCTGACGAAATCAGCCGGGTAATCCTTGACCGGCATATCGGCGGGGAAGTACCCGCGCTGGCCGACCACGGTCTGCAGTTCCTCCGGGGTCACATTATTGGCGGCCATCAGCTGGGCAAGGGCGGTCGGCACGCCCTGCGCCTGCAGATCACTGGCGGAGATCCCGGCAGGCACGGCAGGCGGTGCAGCAGGTGCAGCGGGAACCGGCACCGGTGCAGGCTTGGGGGCGGGGGCATCCTCTACCATGATGGGGCGCGGCGCGGGGGCTGCGCCGGGGTGCGGGTCCGGGATGCAGGCGGCGATGCTGGCATACTCAAAGGGCAGTTCTTCCGGCAGGCCAAAGCGGTTTTTGGCATCCCAGCAGGGGTGGTGGCTGGTGTAGAGAACCCGCCGCCCGCCGCTGGCCTTGTTCTTGGCGTTGGGGGCACTGCCGGCCTTTTCTACCACGGTTTTGTAGTTGGCAAACAGCAGCATGTCGCACCATTCCCGCAGCAGAGGGGCTACCTGTTTGCTGGTTTTCATGGTCCAGCGGTCATAGTTGCCAACGGCATCGGGCTGCTCAAACTTGGTGATGGCAGCATGGGCCAGAACCACCACGTTGTGCCCGGTGTTCAGCACCTCTTCCAGGGCATCCAGCAGCTTGCCGAACTCTTCTTTCGCGTAAGTATAGCCCTTGCCGTACCCGAAATCCTCAATGCCCTTGACCTTGGCGCGGGCGCAGACGGCGTCAATGCAGAGCCGTTCGGCCCAGTCGGCGGTGTCGATCACCAGGGTGCCGCAGGGCACATTGCCGCGGCTGACCTCGGCAACTTCATCCAGCAGCATGGCCCAGCTGGTGGGCGCGGGCAGGCGGGCAACGTTCAGCCGCTTGGTGCCGCCCTCGGTGTCAATGAATACCGGGGCGGGGAACTGGGCGGCAAACGTGCTTTTGCCGATGCCCTCCGGCCCGTACAGAACGGTTTTGACCGGCGCGGCAATGGTGCCGGATGTGATTGCGTATTTGCTCATTTCAGAACGCTCCTTTCGTCCATGCTTTGGGGGCAGGTGGTTCCTCGGCGTCTTTTACCCTGCCGTCCTCAATGATGATCTGGCACTCCCCGCCGGTCGAAACGCGGGTGGCGATGGCCTGTAATCCTTCGGCCTGCAGCCAGCTGCCGAACTCCGCCAGGGTGGCAAGGTCCATCTGTTCCAGCTTGTCCAGCAGCACAAAGCCGCAGTCGGGGTTCAGGCGGCGCACAATGGCGGTGGCCACTCGCAGCTGGTCGCTGCCGCTCATGTCCTGCCAGTGCTTGCCGTTGTAAGTCAGGCTGCCGTCCTCCACACCCAGGCCGGTCAGGGGCAGGTCTGCGCCGTTCAGCAGGTCCATGCGGGCGGTGCGCTTTGCTTTGATCTGCTCCGTCAGGGCGGTGTATTCCTGCGCATAGCGCTCGGCTTCGTCCTGAGCCTTGGATTTTGCCAGGTTGGCGGATACCTGCCGGTTGATCTCCTCCACATTGCGGATGCTCTGCTCCAGCTCGGCGGTGGATTCATCCTGCAGCTGGGCCACGGTCTTGGTAGCGGCTTCCTCCTGCACGCAGGCGGCATTGTATTCCTCCATCAGCTGGCTGCGGCGTTCCTGCAGGTTTTTGAGCTGTTCCTCCAAGCGGGTCAGCTCATCCATGGCGCGGTGCTTGGCGTGGGTAATCTCGGTCAGGCGGTCGCGCTGGCGCTGGTTGTCGGCGTTATGGAGCAAAATCTCCTGCTGCTGTTGGATCAGCTCAATGGCGCTGACAGGTTCGGACGGGGCGTCCGGGTATTCGGTCAGCTCTTCGGCGGCGTGGCGTTTCTGGGCACCGATCTGGCCGATCACGGTGCGGCGGTCGTACAGGGCTTTGATCTCCCGGTCCAGGCCGGTCAAAGCATCCCCCACACCGATGATGTTCAGCAGGGTGTCGGCCTTGTCTTTATCGCTGGCCTGCATAAAGCGGGGCAGGTCCAGCGCCAGCGGCTCCACAAAAGCGTTCAGCAGCTGCTGGCCGCTGCGCTGGCCGGTGGGGTCCGTCACGGTCAGGCTGCTGTTTTTGCCCTTGCGCTCCACCACAACGCCGTTAGACAGGATCACTTTCAGGTGGGGCGGGGCAAGGGCACCGTCCCGCACAGCGGCGGTAGGGCGGAACTTCTCGCCGCCCAGGGCCCAGGCCAGGGCATCCAGCACACTGGTTTTGCCCTGGTTGTTGTTGCCGCCCACAATGGTCAGCCCGGTGGGGGAGGGCGTGAGGGCAACCGCCTTGATGCGTTTTACATTTTCGGCTTCCAGAGCCGCAATTTTTACAGACATTTTATTGCCTCCGTTTGAATTTCAGTCAGGGTGTTGGTCAGCTGGTTGATGGCCCCGGCGCGGGTGTCCGGCGGCAGTTTGGCCAGCTGCGGCTTGACGGACTTCCAGGCGTTCTGCATGGCGCGCCCGGCCAGCAGCAGGCTGTCATAGGCGTTGCGGGTGTCCAGCTCGATTTGGTCCGGTGTGGCGGCGGCAGCTTTGGCGGCTTCCAGCTCGCTGCGCAAAGGGGCGGTCAGTTCATCGGCCAGGGTGTGGGCACGGCGGTTGATCTCATCCTCGTCCACAGCGGCGGCCACCGGCTGCGCTTTGGCGGCTTCGGCTTCCCGCTGGTATTTGTCGGCACGCATCCGGGCGGCATCGGCAACCTGGCGGGCACCGGCCAGCTGCTTTTCCGCTTCCTTTGCCCGCTGTTCGGCTTCGGTGGCGCGGCGCAGGGCGGAATCTTCGTTTTTGTGGGCGGTGCGGTAGCTTTCCTGGGCACCGGTGGCGGCGGCTTGCAGCTGGCGGTTCTGCTCATGCAGGCCGTCAACATCGGCCAGAGCGGCGTCACGCTCGGATTCGGCCTGCCGGGCGGCGTTGATGGCGTTCACCCGGTCGGCGCGCAGCTGCTGGTTTTCTTTCAGCAAATCCTGGTATTGCTTGTGGGTGGTAATGTCGCCGGATTTGACGGCCTGCACCAGATCGGCGGGGGCGCTGGGCTTGGCGGCAGCATATAATAAAGAAGGGGAAAGCGAATCAAGGATTTTCTGCTGTTCGGGACTGCTGTTATCAAACAGAGCGGTAACTTGCAGCAGACGGTAGGCCGCGGACTTGCTGACGCCTATACTCTCGCACCAACGGCGGAATGTATCCTCGCTGTATTGGTTGTTACGCTTGTCCCAATTTGGGACAAGCGTCTCATGCGCGATTGCTACCCCATCAGCCATGCGGCGCAGCCCAGCTTCTGCCAACCTCCGCCCTGCTGCGCATTCTCGTTCTGCAAGGTGCAGGTCGTTGACCGTTTGCTCATCCAGCCCGCTGTAATCAAACGCCGGAGCCGAACAGGCAGCTGTGGCACCGGACGGGCTTGATATTGCAGCAGAAGTGCCCGCAGGGGAGCAGGGGCCCGGCGGGCAGCTGTTTGCATCCGCCTGGGTGGTCGATGTTTCCTCCGCCAACGTGGCAGCAGGGGCGGCCATAGTCACAGCAGCATCCGCATTCGGGGCAGTCGTGTTCACTTTGCATGGTGGTTCCTCCTTGTTGGACAGCGCGCGCAGGGCTTTTCCCACAGCGTCCGGTACTTCGTAGTCATCCTTCAGGATGCCGAAGCATCTCCCCAGCCAGTCCTCCTGCGCCAGGTCAGGCTCTTTGGTCTGGGCCTTGGCGTACTGCTGGGCGGCCCAATCGCTGGGCACCCATTTGTTTTGGTGTTTGTCCCAGAACCAGAACCTGTCGTGTTTTAAGGCGTACAGCAGGTGTTTGTCCTGGTTCTGGCAGATCATGTAGTCTGTCAATCTTCTACCTCCATGTCGATCAGCGCTTTGCGCTGGGCGGCGCCGGTGTCTGCGGCGTTGTAGCACAGGCTGATCTTTTCCAGTTGTTTGACCTTGTTGCTCGTTGCCTCGGCCAGAATGCCGCGCACGGTTTCGTGCAGCAGCAGTTCGGCGTCCTTGCGGTTGTGGGCAAAGGCAGCGCGGATGGCGTCATACTCGTTCATGGCGTTACCTCCACAGGTGTGAATTTCTGAAGCAACTCTTCGGCCAGCGGCATGGGCAGATCCGTCATGCGGGCGTTGCGCCAGCCCACAAGACAGAGCCGCCCATAAAACCAGCGGCCATTGTAATGCCGGGTCGGCAGGCTTTGCCCTGCCTGCGGCAGATAAAACAGCGCGGCAAATTTGTTGTCGATCGGGCAACGCTGCGCGTACCCGCCCATAAAGCGCTGCAGTTCCTGCAGGGTATCCGGCAGGCGGTAAAGTTCCGGCTTTGCGCCGGGGTCAATCACGATTCCGCGCATGTCGCCACCTCCCGCAGCGTGATGGCAGCCCACCCGCCCAGCAGGCAGGCTGCCAGCCCGGCCAGGGCAGCCGCCCCTCCACCCTGGGTCAGGGCGGCCACGGCGCACAGCGCGCCCAGCCCGCAGGCCGTTAGCGTGAAATTGGCGAAAGCCTTGCAAATGGGGCTGATGTAGGGTAAAATACAGGTGATGAATTTTTTCGTCTGGCCGTCACGGTGCTGCAACACCGGGGCGGCTGTTTTTGTTTGGGGCATGATTGGTTCTCCTTTCAGATCGGCCCAGGGTCACTGTGCCGGTGGTGATAGTTGGTTTGCGGTGCGGGGGCAAGGCCGCTGTGCGCGGGGCCGGTGCGGCGCGCAATGAACCCGGCCAGGCCGTCCTCGGTCACCAGATGCTTGCGTGCCACATTAACCGTGGGCCCAAACTCCCCGGCACGCACAAGCTGCTGTACGGTGGATTTTTGCACGCCCAGCATCTCGGCCAGGCGGTCGGCGGTGTAGAGGATCATGGGGTCACCTCCTTTTGCAAATTTATCCTTGTCAACCCCTTGGAAGTCCGAAGCATGGGACTGGTGGGGGCTTAAGGATTTTTCTTGAGCAGATAGTCAATAGAACAATTGAAAAGACTCGACATAGCTTCAAGCTTTGACTGGGGAATGTTCCCGCGAGCCATCCAGTTATAAACAGTCTTCCGAGTTACGCCAAGCTTTTCAGCCAATTCTTCAATAGTCAGCCCCATGCGGCTTCGCTCGGCATTTATGTTGGGATAAGGCATTACTATTACCTCCTTTCATTTTGCGTTACTCATTTCGGGTAACTGTGATTATAATATACCCGTTTTGGGTATTTGTAAAGACAAAAAATGCTCAAAATGAGTTGATGCAAATTGTGCACCATGCCCATTTTGAGTATTTTTTGCGGTTTGTAGTTGACCCGTTACTCGTTTTGTGTATTATAATATACATATAGAGTAAAAGGAGGTTCGTATAATGAACCGAATGCAGGAACTGCGGCAGGAACGCGGGATAAGCATGAAAGATGCAGCGCGTGCGCTGGAAATGCCCTATACCACTTATGTGAATTACGAAAAAGGTACACGCGAACCGAATTCCGAAACGCTAATTAACATTGCGAATTTCTATAATACTTCTATTGATTATCTGCTGGGAAAAAGCAATGTTAGAATAGATGACAAAACTTTAGATATTGTAAATGAAATAGATGGAGATCTCCTTGCTCAAGCAGGCAATATTAAGGATGCCCTAATCTTGCAGAAAAAGCGAGATGATGCCATCCCCACCGGCTTTGAACCCCGCCCCAAAACCGTCAAGCGGCCGCTGGTGGGGGATATTGCCTGCGGTGAGCCCATCACCGCAGAGCAGAACGTGCAGGAGTATGTGGATGTGCCGGAGGGCATCGTCTGCGATTTCTGCCTGCGCTGCCATGGCGACAGCATGATCGATGCAGGCATCCGGGATAATGATGTGGTCTACATCAAAACCCAGCCGCAGGTGGAGGACGGCGAAATAGCCGCCGTCCGCATTGGGGACGAAGCCACCCTCAAGCGCGTGTATTATGACGGCAGCACCATCACCCTTGTGCCAGCCAACAGCGCCTACCGCCCCAAATCCTACTCCGGCCCGGAGCTGGATGACATCCAGATAGAAGGCAAGGCAACGGGGTATACACACTGGTTTTGAGAAAGTACGTTAAATAAGTATGCCACAGAGAGTGGCGGAAAGGCGGCACCTTGTGAAAACACAGCTCTGGAAAACGATAAAAAGTCGTCCATACCTAATAACATTTTGCGCGGTTTTCGTGCTGATCTTTTTGCGATTTGGAATTTCCTCAATTCAAAGAGGAAAAGCCACGGCCTTTGTCCTTTTAGGAATAGCAATTATTGCGGCGCTTCTTTCGTTTCCGCTGGTAAGAATCGAGAATCTAATCAGAATACGGGTTCTTGAATATAAGATTAAAAAGCTCAAAAAAGTGCTGTCAGATAACTACTACCCGGAAATGCAAAACAAGCTTGCGGCAGTAGATGCCATGGATGGCCATGAATTTGAATATTTCTGTGCTGAACTGCTAAAGGAAAATGGCTTTGTAAATGTAGAAGTCACGCAGGCCAGCGGGGATTTTGGTGTGGACGTTCTGGCAGAAAAAGACGGCGTAACTTATGCCGTGCAGTGTAAATGCTATTCGGATAAGGTGGGAAACCATGCTGTGCAGGAAGCAACATCCGGCGCGCAGTATTACCACCGGATGGTTGCTGTAGTGCTTACCAACAGTACATTTACCCCCGCGGCAATCGAAACGGCCCAAAAGACGAATGTCTTGCTTTGGGACAGGGAAAAGCTGAAAGAAATGATGGCGTGAAGTGGTAAGTTGTCTGCAGAAGGGAGAAAAAACGCGATGACTTTTCAGGAACAAGTAGGCAGGATCACGGCTGAAGATAAATTTTTGTATGCTTCAGAATCTGAGATTAGAAAATTACTGGGAGACAATCCGCTGTCACCAGCACAGATGGAGGGGCGTCTGCGAGCTAACTTGTACGCAGATGTTACGCTAAGTAGTAACAGAAAGAGGACATCGACGCTTCTCTCCATGGGAGTGAAAAGAGGAGATCCAATAGAATTAAAATTATCAAAATCGGGAGATGCGGAGTGCTTTCCGATTGAAGCATATTGGAACGATACAAAGATTGGGGAACTGCGACCCAGCTATTTGGAAGACGCTATTTACAATGCAAAAAAGGAAGCGCGCCCCATTTTTGCGGCAGTTTCTTTGATTGACAAAAGGACAAAATTTTTTATTGAAATAGCAACATATAAATAAAAAAAACGCCCCCGGTGCTACCAACACCGAGAGCGTTTCCATAGATCAGCTTGCCCACTAAAAGTGGATACAATACCAACCCAACACTTGTATTGTATCACCTTTAAGGCAGGCTTACAAGTCATACCTTGGAGGTGTATTTTTTATGCCCAAACAAAAATTGACCCGCCGTCCAGATGGCCGCTACCAGAAGCGGATCACCCTTTCCAACGGCAAAACGCGGCTGGTGTATGGCCGCACCGAAGCGGAACTGAAAGCCGCGGTGCGCTCCGTGCAGGCGCAGGATGAAGCGGGGCTGGAAGTGGGGGACCACACCCTGGTGGGCGAGTGGGCAAAAATCTGGCTGCGCTCCTACAAGCAGGGGCTGCGGCCCGCCACCACCAAAATGTACCGGGATGCCTACAATCTGCACATCATGCAGCACATTGGATGCATGGAGCTGCAGGAGGTGCGGCCGGTACATATCCGGGCTATTATGGCGGAAATCACGGAGCAGTCGGAATCCCTGCAGCACAAGGTGCTGATCACGGTGCGGCAGATCATGCAGACGGCCCAAGCGAACCACCTGATCCGCGATGACCCCACCGACGGCATCCGCATTACGACCCACGCGCGCCCTAAGCAAAAGAAATACCTGACGCAGGACGAAGCGGAGGAGCTGCTGTCCTCCATTGCGGAGCCGCGGGCCAAGGTGTTTTGCGCGCTCTGCTACTACTGCGGCCTGCGCAAGGAAGAGGCCCTGGGCCTGCAATGGCGGGATGTCGGCCCGGCGGCGCTGGTTGTCAGCAGGGCCGTGACCTTTGCGGGCGGCAATCAGCCGGACCCCAGTATGGAACTGAAAAACGCGGCTTCCCACCGCCTGGTGCCGGTGCCCGCCAAGCTGCGGGCGATTCTGGATGCCACCCCGCGCCTGGGAGAGCACGTTGTGACCAAAGCTGACGGCGGCGTGATGACGCAATCAGCCTATAAAAAGATGTGGGCTTATTATGTGGCGGGGGTGTCACTGCTGCCGGTGCACGCCCACATGCTGCGCCACAGCTATGCCACCTGCCTGTACCACGCCGGTGTGGATCTGCGCACCGCCCAGCAGCTGCTTGGTCACGCCAGCATCGAGATGACGGCCCGCATCTACACCCATCTGGAAGCCGAAGACGGCCTGAAAGTAAGCGGCAAACTGGACGATTATTTCAACTCTGCCCCGCCCGCCGCGGATAGTACGGCGGGAACTGCCTGACTACAAACTGACTACATCCCGGAGCCATCCTGACTACTTTTGACTACCTGAGACTAACGGCAAAGCAATAATTTGAACGTTGTATCGTTGCCCAGTACTGACTCTTAATCAGTGGGTCCTGGGTTCGAGTCCCCGATGGTGCACCAAAGAATGCCTTACACGAAAGTGTAGGGCGTTTTTTTGTTGCTCTATTTTAAGAAGGCACGATCTGGTGCACCGTCAGGGATACTCGAACAGGGCGGCGGCACGCAGTGCCGTAAGGAACGCCACAGTGCGGCGTTCCTTAGCCCGCGGGAGAGTCCCCGATGGTGCACCAGAAAAAGCCGCAACGAATGTTGCGGCTTTTTTGTTGCACCATTCCCTTTGGGACGGACTCGCACTTCGCGCAAGCGCTCGTGTTCGTCTCGCGGGGACTGGTCGCTAAAAATGGTTGCGGGTTTGTGAAGCAGGGACCACGATTGAGCGTGAGCGAAAGCGGGGAGCGAAAGCGGGGAGCGAACAATGTACGCCGCGCGCGGCGTACAACCGCACGAGCGGTTTTGCAAAGCAAAATGGAGGCCTTACAGGCCGACAAGCGAACCGGACTGAATTCTTAACGCGCCCACTGATGGTGCACCAAAGTACGCGTTGCAAGAAATTGCAGCGCGTTTTTTATTGCAATCTTTCAAAGAAGGTTCAATCTGGTGCACCATCGGGTGACGAGAACAGCTCGGGCCCGCCGCCAGTCCGGCGGGCAAAAACGCCCCAGTGAGGCGTTTTTAGAACGCGGGAGAGTCCCCGATGGTGCACCAGAAAAAGCTGCAACGAATGTTGCGGCTTTTTTGTTGCACCATTCCCTACAGTGCGGCGTTCCTTAGCCCGCGGGAGAGCCCCCGGGAATGTGGCGGGTGTGGAAAGGCGAGGCGATGGGGAGAGGCAGGGCCTTGAAATAAAAAAGTGCAAGTTTGCAAGAGTGTTTATGGCAACAATAAGTTTGATGGTAATTTGTTGCGAAATTTTTAGCATAGAGGAAAATTGGGGTAAACGGCGGGGTGAGGGCACTCCGCCTTACGGATGGGGCAGGGTTCGTTGCGGATTTTTGATGTGCCGTACAGCAGGCCGTGGCGTGGTCGGGTGACCGCGCTCTACAGGGAGTTTTAATGTTGGCGGCCAATTATAAAATGATTTGTAGGGAACGGTTTTGGCCCTTCCGAAACCTATAAATAATATTCCACAAGGGAGATTCGTCCAAATGCTCCGGAACGGTCAAGACCGTTCCCTACGGATGTGGAAAAGTAGCGGCAGAATTTTAAGCTAAGGCAACACCGCACAATTCCCGCCTTACGGCTCAAGCACCGCTCCGGCGGCTGCGGCACGGCATCTGCGTTGCCAAAATGCTCGATAAGACATCCAGTATTATCTGCGCTTTTGGCTTAGCATCTGCCGCACCTCGCTCGCCGTATCGGCACTTAGAATTATGCGGTATTGCCCTAATACACAAAGCGGGTGCTCAGGCGGGCCGATGGTGAGCATCGGCCACTACAAATGGAGCACGCGTCGTGGTATATGGCAATAGTTTGCAGCAGCGCGTTATACGAACTCTTGGGCGGAGAGATTTATCTGGCTGTTTCTAGGTGCACATTTGTGCATTTTATTCTTCATATTCATCTTATTTCGCATTTTTGTGTACCTCGTCTAAAATTTTTAGAGCCAAAATGGAGCCAAATATACTCTTAAAAATATACGTTATAATAATGAACTCACATATCAAAAATACTTAGCTGTGTTTCTTTTAATGACTCAACTTTTCTAATCGTTATTTTGTCATCTTCTTGAACTTGCCCACATAGAAGAGGTGACGAAGGATCATATTTGGCAGCGTTTGTTTCTACACTTTTTGAACTATAATTTGCATAGCAATATGCACATCCATTTTTGCATGTATTATAAGTACCTATTTCAACGCTTTCAACGCATCCACATTCTTTACGCTGATTTTTGTCTTTGCCAACATTAAGTTTACATCCGATAATTTTTTCAATTAATTCTCTATCTATGCAACAATTATGAATTATACCACATTCATCCAAATCTATTTTTTCTGCACAACTTCCAATCTTAATATTATTATCCGCAGCTATCTTACTTAATTTCTCAGCAAATTCCCGCAGCTCATCATCATTTAATTCATAACTTGACGATCCATCCATATTTTTTTTATTCTTAGGATATATATCAACAAAACTAATCACGCATTTTTCCGTGTATCCACTTAAAGCCTCAGCAATGCTTTTAAATGCCTTCAAATGATATTCTTTCGTATATCTATCAGAAAAGAATATAGGATCATATCTCCAAATCACTTTTTGCTTGCCAATTTTTTCTGACAGTTCTTGAAATACCGGAATCATTTCTGTTTTTTTATTTGGTAAATTAACCTCAACATCATTTCCATATCCAGTCAATGTGAATTGAAAATAGTAATTATAATCTTTTATCTCGTTTAACCTTTTCATCATTGGCAACGGATTCTTTGTCCAAAACACTATGCAATCTACAACATCTGGAGTAATTTTTATTTCACTTATCTGATGAGCATTCATCGGATTACGAACATATAAAAATCCTTCTTTTATTCTATTATAGAACCATTCCGAATAATAATTAGGAATATCAGTTCTTCTACTTACGCTTAATATCATCTAATTCACCCTTCAAATATGATTACCTGATATCTAATATGTCCTACTTTTAAAATAGGCCATCTACTTAAATATTTCTTACAATTAGATTGACAATTTTCTTCTTGAATTTTATAATTCGCACATTCCACATTTAGAACAATAAGTGAGTGTGGGTACCGACAATCTATCCCCAAACCTCCCGCAGCGCCGCAATCTCCTGTTCCGCCAGAGTAGGATAGAGCGTATTGCCAAAGAGAAAAGCATAGCGGTAGAGGGCAGCGCCGCTGGCACCGAGGGAGCGCAGCGTGGTGGCTTGGGTGGCGAGGGCATGGCCGGTGCACCACTCGGTGCCGGGACCGGAGGTATCGCCCTCGTCGCCGTCACCGATACGGTAAGCACCAAGGCCGAATGCCAGTTGAACGGATTCTGTGCGCGGCAGCGAGAGCCACTCGGCGGCAAGGCGGCCAAGTGACAGGGCATCGGAACCATTTTTGCGGTAGTTCAGGCCCCAGTACAGCTGCGGGATCAGATAATCACAATAGCCTGGCTTGGCCAGCCAGAGCGCGGCATCGCTGTATTGGCCGTCGCGGCAGCCGCTCAGTGTGCCCTGTGGCGAAACCCCAAACCGCACATTGAACGCATGGGCGGCGGCGTAACAGGCCCGCATTAGATCGTTTACATTTTGCCGCCGCCAATCGGCCAGCGAAAGGGTGCTGCCGCTTGCGGCATAACTGTCGGCATCAAAATCCGGGGCAGTAGTGGGGTAAAAGTAATCATCAAAATGAATGCCGTCGATGGCATAATTGGTACATAGCTCACGGATGGAATCGGCCAGGTACTGCTGGACTTCGATGCTGGCGGGGTCCAGATACTGGCCGGTTGCAGTGTGCTTGACCCAGTTGGGATGCAGCAGAGCAGGGCTTTGCGCGCAGAGCTCAGCCGGGGTTCCGTTGGCCTGCAGGCGGTAGGGGTTGATCCAGGCTTCCAGCGTAAGGCCCTGGGCATGGGCGGTTTCTACCAGCACGGCAAGCGGGTCAAAACCGGGGTCCTGCCCTTGGGTGCCGGTGCAAAGGTGGCTGAACGGAAAATACCGGCTGGGGTACAGGGCATCTCCAAAGGGCCGCACATGGGCAAAAACGGTGTTTGCCCCAAGGGAGGCAATGTTCTGCATGATGGCGGCGGCATCGGCACGGAAAGCGGATTCACTGCTGAAATCGGTATGCTGCCATTCCAGAAAGCTGACCCAGACGGCGCGAATCTCCTGCGCGGCAGCAGGGGACGGAGCGGGTGCAGCGGAAAGCACCGGGCTTGCGGATGGCTGCGGCGTGGTAGACGGCCCCAATACGGCGGGCATTATGAAAAGAAACGACATAAGGAAAAACACCCCCAAGGTTGATAAGAATATGCGCATGATACCACCCCTTTGCCGGTTTGCCATACACCCCAGCATATGCGCCGAAAACGAAAGGCAATACCGCATAATTCTAAGTGCCGATACGGCGAGCGAGGTGCGGCAGATGCCAAGCCAAAAGCGCAGATAATACTGGATGTCTTATCGAGCATTTTGGCAACGCAGATGCCGTGCCGCAGCTGCCGGAGCGGTGCTTAAGCCGCAAGGCGGGAATTGTGCGGTGTTGCCGAAAATAAGTGTTGGCAAGCGGGTAAAATTGTGATATACTAAACAGGTATCTGACATCATGAGGGCCATTAGCTCAGTTGGTCAGAGCTGGCGGCTCATAACCGCTTGGTCCCGGGTTCAAGTCCTGGATGGCCCACCAAAGAAATGCTTCTGCCGTAAGGCGGAAGCTTTTTTTATAAAAAGGCCATCTAGGACTTGAAAGGACGGCCGAGCGAGAGCGAGGTAATGAACAGTCCAGTGGACTGTTCATTAGTCCGTGGGTGTTGGGTCCCTGGATGGCCCACCAAAGAAAAGCTTCTGCCGTAAGGTGGAAGCTTTTTTATAGAATGGCAGACAGGGATATAAAAGCAACGACTTTGCCCCTCCCTATGAAAGCGATTGTTTGTGGCGTAGATTGCAGTTTTTTGGCGGTTATGTTACACTAAAATAATAGTGTGAAAATGGTAAGGAGAAAAAATAAATTGAAACACAACACAGCGGCCGGAGCTCATTTTCCGGCAAACTTGGCTTTGTCCTGTCGGCAGCCGGCGCCTCGGTTGGCTTGGGCAATATCTGGCGGTTCCCATACCTGGCGGCAAAATATGGCGGTGGAATTTTTCTGCTGATTTACATTCTGCTGGCGGTCACCTTTGGCTATACAATGATTATGGCAGAGACAGCGTTGGGACGGATGACCCGGAAAAGTCCGGTTGGGGCCTTTGCAGCTTCTGGAAGGGGACGCTGGCGTGCATTTGGAGGATGGATCAACGCGGTAATTCCCATTTTGATTGTGCCGTATTATTCGGTTATTGGCGGTTGGGTTATCAAGTATCTGGTGGGGTATATTACCGGTCATGGCAGTGAGCTGGCACAGGATGGGTATTTTTCCTCTTTCATCGCCAATGGCGCTTCGGTGGAAATCGTATTCCTGCTCTTTACCCTGCTTACACTGGGCATCATTTTTGCCGGTGTCCGCAATGGTGTGGAGCGTGTTTCCCGGATGATGATGCCGGTACTGGTGGTGTTATCAGTAATTATTGCAGCTTATTCAGTAACACGGCCCGGTGCGCTGGAAGGAGTGAAGTACTTTTTGGTACCGAATCCGGCCAATTTTTCATGGATGACAGTGGTTACAGCCATGGGCCAGATGTTCTATTCTTTGTCCATCGCAATGGGTATTTTAGTAACATTCGGCTCTTACATGAAAAAAGATGTGTCCATTGAGGGATCTACCAAGAACGTTGAGATTTTTGATACGCTGATTGCAATGATGGCCGGGTTGATGATCATTCCGGCGGTGTTTTCGTTCTCTGGTGGTGACCCGGACACCCTGCAGGCCGGTCCCGCACTGATGTTTATTACGATCCCGAAAGTTTTTGAAAGCATGGAACTTGGTTCGCTGGTGGGCGTGCTGTTCTTTGTGCTGGTGCTGTTTGCAGCGGTGACAAGCTCTATTGCATTGACAGAAAGCGCAGTATCGACTTTTGAGGATGAACTGGGATGGAGCCGCAAAAAGGCTGCGGCAGTGATTGGGATTATTATGGTGCTGCTTGGAAGCTTGTCGGCGCTTGGCTATGGCCCGCTGTCGGGCGTGACCGTTATCGGGATGCAGTTCCTTGACTTTTTCGACTTCCTGACAAACTCAGTTATGATGCCCATTGCGGCCATTGCAACCTGCCTGCTGGTGACCAGCGTGATCGGCGTGGAAAAGATTGAGGAAGAGGTGACCCAGAATGGTCAACCTTTCCGCCGAAAAAAGGTTTTCAATTTTATGATCCGCACCCTTTGCCCGGTGTTTGCTGCCATCATTCTGGTAAGTTCTGTGGCGAATGCCCTCGGGTGGATCTCGATGTAAAAGAATTTGATATTATCATACCATATGGGGAAATGGATTTACACCCCCTCAATATGATTTACAGGCGAAACCTTTGGCGGCCAGCGGTTGAAAAAGGTGTATACCAGAAAACCGGTGAATATCGCTATGCCGATGCTGCCGCCGATGTGTACCATTTTATCCTGGATAAGATGGTCGATACCCGCCCCGGCAGCGAATGGTTCTGGCAGACGGATAAATACGGCACCCCCGCCCACAAGCCCATTGTGGAGCCGTGGAAGTGCCCTTACCACAATGGCCGGATGTGCATGGAACTCATGAGAAGGAACCCCGATGTCAATGTGTAAACTGCACTCTGAATTTTACCGCCAGCAGGCAAAGCTGGACGCCCTGCTGACCCGCCGCTGCCACACCATCACCGAAGGCAAGAACGGCGAGGGCGCGACCTACATCAAGACGGCCAGGGGCTGGCTGCACATTGCCCATGGCGTGCGCAACACTGCGGAGGGCCTGCGCTATGTGATCTACCTGTTTGTGACCGATTTGAAAGAGCCCTGGAAAGTGATTGCCGAACCGGCCGGATTTTTGATCGCGCCGCGTGGCTGGGAGCGCGTCAGCGATGTTTCCAACGTGGTATTTACCAATGGTGCTATTGCGGATGATGACGGTAAGGTGTATATTTATTATGCCGCCAGTGATACGCGCCTGCACGTTGCTTCCACGACCATTGGCCAGCTTTTGGACTTTGCATTCAAAAACCCCGCAGACCCGCTGCGCAGCCGTGACTGCGTGGCCCAGCGTGTGGCGCTGATCGAAAAAAATCAGGCATATCTCAATCAGCAAGACCGGTAATATCGCGTGCCCGTGCCCCGGCGGGGGCGTCCACCCTGGCGCACCCTGGCTGCCCATGCTGGCGCTGCTGGCTTTGCTGGTGTTGGATGTCAGCGTCGGCGCGCAGTTCCCGGTGCCGTGGGGCGGGCTGCTGACCCTGCGCGGTGCGGCTAGCTTTTGCCTGGATTTCGCCCCCGCCCGGAAATTGTGGACGGCATCTGGCAGCGCCCTGAATGGCCGTGGAAAACCCTGCCCGCGTCTGATTCTGCAGGGGCTGGAGGAGGCTGCAGCCTATCAGGATGAGGCAGGGAAACGGTACACCGGCTTTATGCTGCAGACCCTTGGTCTGCCTCTGCCCGGCGATTACGGCCAGGTGCCCGCAAAGCTGTGGTACCTGCACAAAGTGTAATGCGCAAAAATTGTGCGTCAACCTGAAAATGATTCCGCGATATGACCCTATCATTTTATAATGTGCTGTGATATAATGAGGTAAATCGACAATGTCAATTCTAAAACTGACCCCTTCCTGCAAGGATTACCTTTGGGGCGGCAGCCGCCTGCGCACCGACTTTGGCGTGCAGAGCGATTTGAACCCGCTGGCGGAAGCCTGGGTGCTTTCCTGCCATCCCGATGGCCCCAGCTATCTGCCGGACGGCACCATGTTGGCGGACTACCTGGCCGCCCACCCGGAAGCGGCGGGAACAGACTGCAAAAAGTTTGAAATGTTCCCCGTTCTGACCAAGTTCATTGACGCCAAGAATAACATTTCCATCCAGGTACACCCCTCCAACGAGTATGCGCTGGAGCACGAACACCAGTACGGCAAGACCGAGATGTGGTATGTGCTGGACTGTGAACCGGGCGCGTTCCTGTATTACGGCTTTGACCATGAGATCAGCCGGGAAGAACTGGAAGAGCGCATCCGGAACAATACCCTGACCGAGGTGCTGAACGCCGTGCCGGTGAAAAAAGGCGATTGCTTCTTTATCCCGTCCGGCACGCTGCACGCTATCTGCAAGGGTGTTGTGGTGGTTGAAGTGCAGCAGAACTCCAACGTGACCTACCGTGTGTACGATTACGGCCGCGTGGGGGCGGACGGCAAACCGCGCGCGCTGCATGTAAAGCAGGCGCTGGAGGTAATGCGCCGTACCCCGCCGGAACAGCATGATTTCAGCCCCCATCTGGCAAAGTGCGATTACTTTACCGTGGATGTGGTGGCAGGTGGTCACACCGGCATAGCGGACGAGACGTCCTTTGTTTCGCTCCTGATTACCGAAGGGGAGGGGCGCCTGACCTGCGGCGGCGAAACGGTGCAGGCAAAAAAGGGCGACAGTTTCTTTATCACGGCGGGCAGCGGTGCCTATGCTTTAACGGGCAGCTGCAAAGCCCTGCTGACAACCGTTTGATTATTACCAAAGCAGAGTGAACAAGAACCCCGGCCTGCTGTGCAGCCGCGTATGCGGAACGCCGGCTGCGCCAAAACGGAGGCAGGGGAACCATGAACACAATAAGCTGCGTTTCTCCTTCAAATCCCTGTCCGGATGGTTCCCGGGCAGGGATTTATTGTAGTTGGAAATAAAACACAAAAAATACAATTTGTATATTTATCGAAAAACAAAACAGAATGAGCGATACGCGCGGCGAAACGATTCGTCACAATATGCAAAAAAACACCTGCATATTTGTCAAACATGTCGAAAATTGACCTTGCCCCCGGTGGGGGAGTCTGCTATACTTGTGAAGCATGAAAAAATGAGAGCCGGGCTGTCTGTGCAGCCCGGGAAAGCAAAAAAAAGATAACGATAAGGCGTCTTGTTTTGCGCAGGGCGGTAGTGGGGGCACTGCCGGACAAAAGGGGAAAGCATAAATGAAACTGATATTTGAATTTGCCCGCATTGCGGCGTTCTGCTTTGCGGGGGAGGTTTGCCACCTGGTGTTGCCGCTGCCCATCCCGGCCAGCGTGTACGGGCTGATGCTGCTGCTGGCGGCGCTGCGCTTTGGGGGGGTCAAACTGGAGCAGGTGCGCACGGCGGCGCTGTTTCTGACCGGCATTTTCCCGCTGCTATTTGTTCCGGCGGCTGCGGGCGTGATGGATCTGTGGGCGGATTTACAGGCCATGCTGGTGCCGGTGCTGCTGGCCTTGATCCCCATTACCATTTTGGTCATGACGGTGTCCGGCTGCGTGACCCAGCGCCTGGCAGAGCGGAAGGAGAAAAAGCAATGATCACACAAGTTCTGGAATCTTCCGCCGTATGGGGCGTGCTGCTCACGCTGGCTGCGTTCGGCCTGGGGGTGCTCATCAACAAGCGCACTGGTCAGGCAATTTTCAACCCGCTGCTGTTGGGCACGGCGTTTGTCATCGTGGTGCTCAGCGTGTTGAAAATCCCCTATGATACATACGCTGCCAGCGCTTCGCCCGTCAGCTACCTGCTGCTGCCCGCAACGGTCAGCCTGGCAGTGCCGCTGTATGAAAAATGGGATCTGCTGTGCAAAAATCTGGTAGCCATTGTGGCCGGTGTGCTGGCCGGAGTTATGGCCAGTCTGTTCAGCGTGCTGGCACTGGCCCTGCTGCTGGACCTGAACCATGAGCAGTACATCACCCTGCTGCCCAAGTCCGTTACCACTGCCATCAGCATGGATGTTTCCCGCGAGCTGGGCGGCATTGCCACCCTGACGGGTGCCATTGTGATTTTGACCGGCATTGTGGGCGCGCTGGCGGCGGAAACCGTCTGCAAGGTGTTCCGCATTACCAACCCCATTGCCAAAGGCATCGGCATTGGTACGGCGTCCCACGCCGTGGGCACCAGCAAGGCGCTGGAAATCGGCGAAGTGGAAGGCGCGATGAGCGGCCTTTCCGTTGCTGTGGCCGGTATCATGACCGCCGTGCTTTGCCCGCTGTTCTCGGAATTGATTCACTAAATACAGAAGGCCCGCCCGCGCATCACCTGGTTTGTGGTGCGCGGACGGGCTGTTTGTATGCCGCCGGACGGCGGGAAACGGCATTTTTTGCAAGTTTTTTGCCCGGCAGCGGGGGCAGCTCTTGCCGCGCGGCGGGTTCTATACTATAATAAATAAGCTGTTTGTATGTGCAAAATACAGAGAAAAAAGCGCAGCGCCGCCCGGCAATAGAGGGCTGGAATGTGCGACGCTGACGGAGAGAGGATCATAAAATCATGGGATTTTCGTTTGTGACAGAAATTCCTTCCCCGGATGTCATTCGGGAAAGGTTTCCCCTTGCGCCGGAACTGGCCGTCCGCAAAAAAGAGCGGGATGAAGAAATCAAAAAGATCATTACCGGCGAAAGCGACAAGCTCCTGGTCATTGTCGGCCCCTGCTCGGCGGATAACGAGGAAGCCGTTGTGGATTATGTGTCCCGTCTGGTCAAGGTGCAGGAGAAGACGAAGGACCGCCTGGTGATCGTTCCGCGCGTGTACACCAACAAGCCCCGCACCACCGGCGAGGGCTACATGGGAATGATCCACCAGCCGGACCCGGAAAAGAAGCCGGATATGCTGGAGGGAATTCTGGCCATCCGCCATATGCACATGCGCGTATTGCAGGAAACCGGCTTTTCCACTGCGGACGAGATGCTCTATCCCGAAAACCTGCGTTACCTTTCGGACATTATGTCTTACATCGCTGTGGGTGCCCGCTCGGTGGAAAACCAGTTCCACCGCCTGGTGGCCAGCGGCTGCGATGTGCCCGTGGGCCTGAAAAACCCCACCAGCGGCGATTTGACCGTTATGCTCAACTCTGTTGTGGCGGCCCAGGTGCCCCATGACTTTATCTTCCGCGGGTGGGAGGTCCAGTGCCCCGGCAACCCGCTCAGCCACACCATTCTGCGCGGCGCGGTGAACAAGCACGGCCAGACCATCCCCAACTACCATTACGAGGATCTGCGCCTGCTGTATGAGCTGTACATGAAGCGCAACCTGAAGAACCCCGCCTGCATTGTGGATACCAACCACAGCAACTCCGGCAAGCAGTATATGGAGCAGATCCGCATTGCAAAAGAGGTTCTGCACAGCCGCCGCCATTCGGACGACATCAAGAACCTGGTCAAGGGCCTGATGATCGAAAGCTATATTGAGCCGGGCAGCCAGAAGATCGGCGAGCACTGCTATGGCAAGTCCATCACGGACCCCTGCCTGGGCTGGGACGATACCGAGCGACTGCTGTACGATATCGCAGAGCTTTCTTAAGGCAACACCGCACAATTCCCGCCTGACGGCTTAAGCACCGCTCCGGCGGCTGCGGCACGGCATCTGCGTTGCCAA
>NZ_PSQF01000186.1:0-1251 GCF_003324125.1 Subdoligranulum sp. APC924/74
TGGCCTTTCCAGCGCACTTCAAAATGCAGGTGTGCTCCATAGCAGTTGCCGGTATCGCCGCTGTAGCCGATCAGCTGGCCTTCCCGCACTTGCTGCCCCTGAGTCACGCAAAGCTTGCTCAGGTGGGCGTACAGCGTTTCCAACGTGCCGTACTTGTATGTAGCGTGGCGCAGCTTGACCATGTTGCCGTAGCTGTTGATGTCCCCCTGGGTGCGGCGGCCATTCCAGCGGTAGGCCGTCTCCACCGTGCCGGCCTCTGCGGCGTATACTGGCGTGCCGACGGCGGCGCGGAAATCCAGCGCCCGGTGCAGGCTGCCATCATTGTAGAGCCAGCCTGCGGTGATAATGTGCTGGGCCAGCGGCCAGTGAAGCAGGACGTCTTCATTTTCCAGTCTCATATCATATACCTCTCGTTACAATCGCGCTGATCGCCGTCAGTCCACTCGGCAGGCCAGTCAGTTTTCCGTTGCTGATGCTTAGACTCAAACTGGTACTGCTTGGGCCGCCGTATATGGCGCCCTTGTGGTACTTGTCGCCCTCAAACGCGACCAGGCTCGTAGTCTGCTGGCCCCAGCCACCGGAACTGGTCATGGTGCCGTAGCCCCAGATCTTGATTGCCCCGTCAGTGCGCTTAAAATTCACGCTGGGGCTGGTGGTCGTGACGGCGTATGCCTCAACGTTGTTATCGCTTTCGGCAGGCTCCGCAGTACCGGTAACTTTTAACCCAGCTGTACTTGTAAATGTTTTGCCTTTTGCAACATCCGCAGCGGTAGCGTCGCCAAAAAGAGTAACATCGGCTCCAAGCTCTATGTAGCTATCGATCCGCATGATTTCGTCGTTGCCAATCCAGGGCATTTTTATGTTGATTAAATCCCTTTTGTCGTCACGTTTCAACGTGACATATTCAGAGCCCCAAGTAAAATAGGTTTTTGTTTTCCCTTTTGCAGTCTCGTACAGATCGCCCGTGATTTTGGCCCCCTGCACATACGCCGTTTTGCCCCTAGCAATATCTTTCGCTGTCGCCGTTGCATCGCTGGTATCCGTGCCGCTTGTGGCGGGGCGAGTGCCAGTGATCTGCATGCCGGTGGCATCGTGCGCAGTTACACCCTCCACCAGATCGCTGGGGGTCACGGTGTCGCCGGTCAGATCAAGGGCGATCTTATCATTGATAACCACCTTGTTTACGGCCATGCTCAGCCTCCGATCGTCAACGTCTGGCCGCCAGCCGCATTATCAACGTATGTGGCCGGG
>NZ_PSQF01000187.1:0-1116 GCF_003324125.1 Subdoligranulum sp. APC924/74
GTATTATCTGCGCTTTTGGCTTGGCATCTGCCGCACCTCGCTCGCCGTATCGGCACTTAGAATTATGCGGTATTGCCTTAAAAGAAATTATGCAGATGGAAAGGATAAAGAAGTAAAGCCGGAGATTGTGGGCACGGTAGAATCATGAAGCATGTAAGGGGGTTCAAATGGA
Organism: Subdoligranulum sp. APC924/74; assembly: GCF_003324125.1. Taxonomy (NCBI): domain Bacteria; kingdom Bacillati; phylum Bacillota; class Clostridia; order Eubacteriales; family Oscillospiraceae; genus Subdoligranulum; species Subdoligranulum sp. APC924/74. The sequence continues at coordinate 173 of NZ_PSQF01000187.1, forward strand.
TTATATCCAAATTACAAAGGATAATATTGAGAAAGAACATATCTGCTGTGCAATGTCCGGCAAGCAGAGCGTGATGAAAAAGGAATGGCTTAAGCAGCGCTTTGCAGAAGGTTTGGTTTTCTACCGGAGCACGGAGCGCGGCAAATGCTTTATTGAGTATATCCCGGCAGAAAACGCATGGGTCCCGATTCAGGCGGACGGATATGTTTATATCGATTGTTTGTGGGTATCCGGTTCCCTAAAAGGACACGGATACGCCAATGAACTGTTGCAGCAGTGTGTGCAGGATGCAAAAGGGCAGGGGCGAAAAGGGCTGTGCATTCTATCCGCAGAAGGACGAAAACGCGAATTTCTCTCCGACCCTAAATTTATGGCATATAAAGGGTTTGCTGTCGCAGACACATCAGAATGTGGAATCAACCTGATGTATCTGCCGTTTGAACAAGATGCCGAGCCGCCAAAATTCAAGGCGTGCGCCAAGCACCCTGCGGTAGAGCAGAGTGGGTTCGTTCTTTATTATACCGATCAGTGCCCGTTTACTTACTACTGGGTGCCGCGGGTGGAAGAAGCCGCAAGAGAGCACGGGATACCGTTGAAAGCTGTTCATATCACCAGTAAGGTGCAGGCACAAAATGTGCCCGCGCCGGTTACAACCTATGCACTGTTCAAAGATGGCAAATTCCTGACCCAGAGCATTCAGTCTGACAAAAAGTTTCTGCATCTCGCAGGGGTACGGAGTTAACCAATGTTTACGTGTGAAACAAGCGGCCGAATGTTTTTGCGTTAGCAAAATGGAGGAGCCTAAAACGGTTAAAAATACTCCGCAGGGACCGCACCATGTACGCCCGTATTCACGGAATAAAGTCTAAGGCAACACCGCACAATTCCCGCCTTGCGGCTTAAGCACCGCTCCGGCAGCTGCGGCACGGCATCTGCGTTGCCAA
>NZ_PSQF01000188.1:0-1082 GCF_003324125.1 Subdoligranulum sp. APC924/74
TTGGCCCGGTAGTTCAGTTGGTTAGAACGCTAGCCTGTCACGCTAGAGGTCGTCAGTTCGAGCCTGATCCGGGTCGCCACATGCTGTTATAGCTCAGTCGGTAGAGCGCATCCTTGGTAAGGATGAGGTCGGCAGTTCGAATCTGCCTAACAGCTCCATAGCAAAGCCCACAGCACGTTGGTTACTGTGGGCTTTTTACATAGGGGCATAGCTCAGTTGGTAGAGCAGCGGTCTCCAAAACCGCGTGCCGAGGGTTCGAATCCTTCTACCCCTGCCAAAAGCACAGCAGTTGTGATACAGATGTATCGAAAAACTGCTGTGCTTTTTGTTTGCGGTTCGATTCGTTAAAATCCGAAGGGTTTCAAGGAGAATAAGTTGGAGAAAATTATCGTAATGGCACCCGGCCATGAACTGTGGGATGGGACCATCGCTTTTGCAGCAGGCTGCCCATGGAAAGCAGCAGCATTTTTGGGGCAGAGAAGATGGAGCCAAACGATTTTGAAAATAACGAAAGAGCTCTTGTGGCCTTGCGCGATGATGACGCGGCGGCTTTCTGCACATTAACGCTGTAACAAAAAATGTTGTAGTCGGGAAAGAGCAACTGCAAATTAACGCTGCGGCATGGCCGTGGTCAGCAGAGGAAAGCACAAGAGCACCCGCCCAAAACTTTATTGACGCTGATGCGCGAAACACAAGAAAAATGGCAAAAAAATCAAAAAAGTGCTTGACAGTTGGGGTATAATCCAGTATAATCAATCATGTTGCAGCGGTCAGGTAACGCCTGATGCAAAGCGCGAAAGGGCTTGGCCCGGTAGTTCAGTTGGTTAGAACGCTAGCCTGTCACGCTAGAGGTCGTCAGTTCGAGCCTGATCCGGGTCGCCACATGCTGTTATAGCTCAGTCGGTAGAGCGCATCCTTGGTAAGGATGAGGTCGGCAGTTCGAATCTGCCTAACAGCTCCATAGCAAAGCCCACAGCACGTTAGCTACTGTGGGCTTTTTACATAGGGGCATAGCTCAGTTGGTAGAGCAGCGGTCTCCAAAACCGCGTGCCGAGGGTTCGAATCCTTCTACCCCTGCCAAA
>NZ_PSQF01000189.1:0-1064 GCF_003324125.1 Subdoligranulum sp. APC924/74
CGTTCCTCTTTGGATAGCTTTTGACGCAACATCTTTTCCCGGTTCTCAAACTGCCGGATTTTCTTCTTTCCGTCCTCAATCTCGGCTTGCAGCTCTTCACGGTTTTTCTCTCTCGGTTTCGTCATAGGTGGTCGCTCCTTTCTACTCATGGGCAAAAAAAGAGCAGCCGTTTTCTTGTGTGAAAATAGCTGCCCTCAGTTGGCGTATTCTGTTATTGAGTAGGCGTTATCTGCCCGATAAACTGGAATTTGTAAGGCTAACTATCCAGAATGTCAAAATAACATTCTGGTGCATCATCGTGAGACAGATAATAAAGTGTTCCATCAACAGTGAATGTAGACAAGCCGTTCTTCACTGTAGTTCCATCAGAATATACGATTTCCACCAAAACGCTATTGCTACCAGGGGGAAGTTGCTTATCCTTCACTTTCTCATCGAGTCTAAACGAAGAAAGCCATGTTTTGATTTCTTCGATATATTCATCAGGAACTTGAATTCCATCATTGTGATTCGGCATAGTATAAAAGGAAATGCTACTTATATTATCTGTTTCAAATACTGGTTTGGTTTTGTCAACTTTCATGGAAGAACAACCAGCCACACCAAGTAGACAGGTCAACACTAATACGACTGCTAACATTTTCCTCATATCAGTTACCTCCTTGTCAAATCCCGATTTGTCGCTCCGTTGCTTGGCTAAAGTATAGCACAAAACTGTGAACAAGTCTACCTCATTTCAACCTGTCAGCGGCATTATTTTCTCTGGCATACCTTCGCGCTGCTTCCCGCCGTTCCTCGCTGTATGGGGCGGTCAGACGGAAAGAGAAGCGCCCCTTCGCAATATCAAACTCCATGCAGCCCGTGTCCGGGTCTGCGTCGGTCTGGCGGCACTCGCCGGGGTGCGCTGCGGCATAGGCGGTCAGCCGCTTCTTTAAGTCGGTGTTGTGGGTGCGAATATGGATAAGGGGGTCTTTCTCGTCAAACCAAATATCGGTGGTCTTTTCCTGCTTCGTAAGCCCTGTTCTCATAAACTCTCCTTTCTGCGCCCCTGTTACGCAATAGGG
>NZ_PSQF01000190.1:0-883 GCF_003324125.1 Subdoligranulum sp. APC924/74
TTTCGGATTTGAGTACCTGGAACCAGGATAAGACAATCATCAACGGCGGCAACATTACCACCGGGCAGATTCACAATAAGGCGCGCACAACCACTTATGACCTGGACAATGCCTGGATTCGTATGGGCAAAGATACTGGCACTCGTGTGGACATTGACACGGGGCGCATCCGCTGGTACTGGGAAAACAACCTGACCGGTGTGTTAAGCAGCCGGTACGGCAAATCTTATATTGGCGATAACTCCCGCTACACGTTTTTAGGCTGGTTCTCCACCGGCGACCCCAGCTTTGATTATTCCACCGGCGGGGCCACCAGCGAGTTTGTGGGCATTGCCATTGACCAGGTAGATAAGGTCATCCACTGCAATGCCAGCAAGTTTGAAATCCCCGGCAGAATTGAATGCGGTTCTTTGAGTGTGAACGGGAGGGAGATTTAATGCAGAAATTCATGCAGATTTTGGCCACGTTGGCTTTGCTGTTGGTGCTTGCATTGGTCATCTCGCTTACGCTGGCAGCCTGCGGCGGCACGCGAACCGAAGATACAAGCTATCCGCGCCCGGAATATTCCGGCTCCCCGATGGCAGAAAGGGTGATGAAATGACCACAACCGCAAAAATTGAAGAACTCCAAAAGTCCGTCATCAACGCCATCAACAACAGCTGCCTGCATCCCGCTGTGGTGCGGCTGGTGCTGCTGAACGTGATCTCGATGGTGGAAGCCAGTGAGAGAGAGGTAAACAAGAGAGAAAAAGAGACAGAATCCTGAAAATCTGTTTTTTGTTCCCGCATAATCCACACAAAATATAAGGCAATACCGCATAATTCTAAGTGCCGATACGGCGAGCGAGGTGCGGCAGATGCCAAGCCAAAAGCGCAGATAATAC
>NZ_PSQF01000019.1:0-39943 GCF_003324125.1 Subdoligranulum sp. APC924/74
GTATTATCTGCGCTTTTGGCTTAGCATCTGCCGCACCTCGCTCGCCGTATCGGCACTTAGAATTATGCGGTATTGCCTGTATCTTAAAAATCAAGGTCTTCCATTGCGGCGGTAAAATCTTCATCGCTTTCCGCCTGGCGGGCTTCCCAATCCTGGGTGTTCCAGATCTCCGCAAAGTTGCGGTTGCCGATCACGCTCACATCGTGGTCCAGGTTGGCGTATTCCCGCAGTTTTGCGGGCAGCTGAATGCGGCCCTGCTTATCCGGTGTTACTTCCACCGCAGAGGAATACAGCATACGGCTGACATTGCGGCCCTTTACCATACCTTTTTCGGCAATGCGCTGGGCCACTTTTTCAAACTCCTCCGGCGGGAACGCGGCAAGGCAATGGTCCAGCCAGCGGGTCACGATAAAGGTTTCGCCCATTCCATCCCGGAACTTTGCGGGGAAATTCAGACGGCCCTTTGCGTCCACTGCGTAGTCATACTGACCCATGAACATTGTCGAACCCGCCCCCTTCCCGGTTGGAACTGTCGCTTTTTTAGCGTTTCAGCGGAATTTCGCGGTTAACAACCCTGTGGAATGTGTGGATAACTCACCACTTTAACCCTAAACTGTCCACTTTTACCCACTGGAACACTTATATAGTACCAAATCGCGGGGCAAAAAGCAAGCCCACAGCGCCAAAAAGCGCTGCGGGCCATAAAGTTTTCACAAATGCTGTCTTATTTGTTGTTTGCGGGGCAGGAACCGTGCAGATTTCTTTCACAAAGCCCGCACAGGGGACCGATTTTACAGATTCGGTTTCTGTGGGCCATGGGGGCCGCGGCTGGCCAGGTTGCGCAGGTTCATGCGGGTATTTTTGATATCCGCCACACTGCGGGCCAGAACTTCCTCCGAGTTTTTGAGGATATTCTCACAATAAGCCGCGGAGGCATTGTTGATCTTTTTCGCCTGTGCCTGTGCGGCGTTCACCAGCTCCACGGCCATCTTCTGTGCGCGCTTGGTGATCTCTTTGTCCGATACCAGTACCCGTGCGCGTTCCTCTGCCTGCTTAATGATGTTATCCGCATCGGTCTGGGCGTTCTTTAAAATCTGCTCGCGGTCTGCCACAATCTTTTTGCTGTCGCGCAGTTCATCGGGCAGGTTATTGCGCACCTCATCCACGATATCGCGGCAGCGGTCCACATCTACCACACGCTTGGCGGCGGCAAACGGCACAGCGGTACCCTCCTCCAGCGTTTCCTCCAGCATATCCAGCAGTTCCTCAACATTCATAGCTGTTCCTCTTTCTCATAGCGGCTTACCAAAATCTTGCCGTACTTATATTGTTTTGCCAAAACAAGCCCCTCAACCTGTTCCGGCAGCTCGGCGTCCAGTTCTGTTTCACACAGCACCACACCGCCAGGGGCCATGTGCGCTGCCAGCTGCGGCAGTGCTTTGGCTACCGTGCCGTGGTGGTACGGCGGGTCCAGCAGGGCAAGATCAAACTCTTCCTGCGTGGTGGCCAAAAAGTGGAACGCATCATCCGGGATGACCCGGCTCTGCGCAAACACGCCCGCCGTTTTGCAGTTGGCCAGCACGATCTGGATCGCCTCGCGGGAAGCATCCAGGAAAACACAGCGCTTGGCCCCGCGGGATAATGCCTCAATGCCAAGCTGGCCGCTGCCTGCAAACAAGTCCAGCACGCGCGCGCCGGGCACAGAGAACTGTACACTGGAGAACATTGCCTCCTTTACGCGGTTAATGGTGGGGCGGGTAACATCCTCCCCCGGTAGCGCAGCAAGGTTTTTGCCGCGGGCTGTACCTGCAATCACACGCATCATGTTAGGCCGCCTGCCTTTCATTTGTTATATGGCAGCCACCCATCCCGCTGGGAAGCTCAAGCCAGAGCACTCCTATTCGGGATAAACAGTTGCACTTATACATTATGGATGGTTCAAATCCGCTTGTCAAGGGAGTTTACCGTCATTCATTCTTATTTTACAACCCAGCCTGCAATCCAGCCGGGTTTTCCCCTCTCCTGCCGTTGCCGGCGTTGAGTTTACTGGCGCAGAGCATTATAAATGTTCTCCGCCTTGGCGTGGCTGATGCCCTTGACCTCTTCCAGGTCCGAAATAGACGCCTGCTTGACTGCCGTTACGGTTTTGAAATGTGCCAGCAGTGCCGCGCTGGTCTTGGGGCCAACGCCGGGCAGCTCTGTCAGGGTTGCCGCATAGGACTTTTTGTGCATCATCCGCTTGCGGTAATCGTTGGCATAGCGGTGGGTTTCATCCTGGATATTGGTCACAAAGGTAAAGATATTGCGGTGCCGGTTGATGGCGATTTCCCCGCCCGCATCATCCACAATGGCGCGGGTGCGGTGGTGGTCATCCTTAACCATGCCAAAGGTGGGCACATGTTCCAGTGCCGTGCCGCGCAGTGCCTGTTTAACGGCGCTCACCTGCCCGCGGCCGCCATCGATCAGCAGCAGATCCGGCATGGTGGCAAACTGGTTGGTTTCATTATCCGGCTTTTCGCCGCGCCGTGCCGCCTCGTACTCCGCAGCCCGGCGGGAAAGCGTTTCCGCCATAGAGGCATAGTCGTCTGTGCCGGCAACGGTGCGCATCTTAAAGCGGCGGTAGCCGGCGCGGTAAGGCTTGCCATCCTTGAACACCACCATACCGCACACGCTGGAGCCATCGCCCCAGTTGGAAATATCATAGCTTTCAATCACCCTCGGCGGGGTTTTCAGGCCCAGCACCTGGGCGGCTTCTTCCAGCAGCTTTTCCTCGCGGGTATAGCGGCCGCTCTCGCGCCCCAGGCGCTCCACAGCGTTGGTGTAGGCCATTGTTACCAGCTTGGCCACATCGCCGCGCTGGGGCACATACAGCTCCACCTTGCTGCCGCGTGCTTCGTTCAGCGCCTGGTTCAGCGCTTCGGCGTCCGGCGGCAGGGTATCCACCGCAATGGTTTTGGGGATCGTCTCGCCATCCAGATAATACTGGGGCAGGAATTCCTCCCGCACGGCTTCAATATCGGTCGTATCATGAAAGACGAACTCCCGCTTATCGGTCAGGCGGCCATCCCGGTAGCGCAGCACCGCTGCGCATACCGCGCGGGTGGTGCCCGCCAGCGCGATGACGTCCATCTCTGTCCCGGCATCCATAACCACCTTCTGGCCCGCCGCCACGCGGTCAATGGCCGCGATCTGATCCCGCAGCAGGGCGGCTGTTTCAAAATCCAGCCGGTCAGACGCCGCCTGCATCTTCTCTTTCAGCTGCTTGACGATATCTTTTTTGCCGTACCGGATCATGCGCAGAGCCCCCTGCACGGCCTCATTGTAAGCTTCGCAGGTGATTTTGCCGCTGCACACAGCCATGCACTTGCCGATATGGGCATTCAGGCAGGGGCGGCCCTTGCCGATATCACGCGGGAACTCTTTATTGCAGCGGGGCAGCAAAAAGCAGTTCTGGGCAGTTTCCACCATCTCCCGCACCGCAAAAGCCGAGGTGAACGGGCCGATATAATCGGCGTTCTCATCGTCCTTTTGCAGGGCAGCAGAAATACGCGGCCAGGGGCCGTGGGTGATCTTTACATAGCTGTAGCCCTTATCATCTTTGAGCAAGATATTATACTTTGGCGTATGGGCCTTAATCTGGCTGGCTTCCAGCACCAGGGCCTCAAATTCGCTTTGGCAGACGATGACATCGAACGCAAATGCGTGGTTGATCATTTGGGTGACCTTCGCGTCATGGGGCACGCCCTCGCGGAAATACTGTGAAACACGGATGCGCAGGCGCTTGGCTTTGCCAATATAGATGATGGTATCCGTTTTATCGCGGATGATATACACCCCCGGCAGCAGCGGGAGCATACAGGCTTTTTTGTAGAGTTCTTGTTTTGTCATGGTTTTTGAATAAGGGTGGTGAGTGATTTTTTGTCTGCGCGGCATGGCCGCGCAGACAAAAAAAGGCGGGTGACCAGTCACCCGCCGCAAAACAAAAGATCTGATTATTCAGAGAAGCCAGAGTTGACCAGCTTGACCAGACCATCCACAGCAGCCTGTTCATCGGTGCCGTCAGCAATGATACGGATGGTGGTGCCGCCAACGATGCCGAGGCTCAGAACACCCAGCAGGGACTTAGCGTTGACGCGGCGCTCTTCCTTTTCGACCCAAATGGAAGACTTATACTCGTTTGCCTTCTGGATGAAGAAGGTGGCCGGACGAGCGTGCAGACCTACCTGATTCTCAACGGTAACTTCTTTAACGTACATAATTATTCTCTCCTACTTATATGAAAAGATACGCCCAAGTTCTCTACCGCGGGCTCCTTTCAGGCGGTATTGCACAATCAGTGCCGCCTTGATTGTTTATATTTTATCCCATTTGTTCGACTTTGTACAGTGTAAATTTGCAATTTTGGCAGGATTCCGCATTTGGCACAAATCGCGCCGGGCCTGCTTGTGCAACTTTACCAGTTTATTTTCAACCGGATTGTAGATAGACTACAAAACCTGTACGAAAAACCGACAGAATACCGCAGGTTCAGCCTTAATCCTGGGGCTGATAGCGCATAACAAACTCTTTGCAGGGCTTGCAGAACGCTACATCCACCCCCGGCTGGTACATGTTCCGCACACCATCCGGCAGGTAGCCCATGCGCCGGTAAAGGCCGATGGCCGCCGTGTTTACATCCAGCACGGCCAGCCAGGGCCGGGCGTGCTCCGCAAGTTTTTTGCGCGCAAAATCCAGCAGCTTTGTGCCAATGCCGCTGCCGCGGGCGGACTGTGTGACAAACAGGTGGCCGATCTCCCCCGTTTTATGGCAGACACCCACCATGCCGTCCGGCGTATCCGAAGTGGTGTGCAGGTAGAATGCCCAGCCCGCCTTGCGCTCTTCTTCCAGGCGCTGGCGCATGGCTTCCGGCGTATATTCTGCAAGGCCTGCTTCGGTGCACACATCCCGGCAGACGGTGCGGCAGCCTTCGGCAAACAGTTTTGCGGCGGCATCCAGCTGGGCATCCGTCTTGATCAGCTGGGCACGCTCGGTACGCTTCCAGCGCGGGATTTGGGTGATCGGGTGGGTGGCGCACCACTGGTCATACAGGTCCGGGCGGCGCTGGCGGGTGCGTTCCCGGCTCTGGCGGCCGCGCCAGGCGTCAATTTTATTGTGGTCCCCAGTCAGCAGCACCGGCGGGATGGCCTGGCCCTCCCACACTTCCGGGCGGGTAAACTGGGGGTATTCCAGCAGGCCGTCCCAGTAGCTTTCATCCTGGTAGCCTTTTTCCTCAGCCAGAACGCCGGGCTGCAGGCGCAACACACTGTCTGCCACCACCAGGCTGGCCAGCTCGCCGCCGGTCAGCACATAGTCGCCGATGGAAATTTCCTCATCGCCAAAGGTATCGATCACGCGCTGGTCAATGCCCTCATAGTGGCCGCACACCAGCGCAAGGCTTTCATAGCTGGAAAGCCGGCGGGCGGTCTCCTCGTTATAGGGCTGCCCGGCGGCGGTCAAAAACACCACATGGGGCTTGGCGCGGCCCTGCTGGGCGCACTGGTCTGCCACAGCGCGCAGGCAATCTGCAATGGGCTGAGCATACAGCACCATGCCGCAGCCGCCGCCATAGGGGTAATCGTCCGTCTGGCGCTGTTTGTTTTTGGTATAATCCCGGATCTGGTGGCAGTGCGCTTCAAACAGGTTTTTGGCGCGGGCACGGCCCAGGATGCTGGTGCTCAAAAAGCCATCGCACAGTTCCGGGAACAGGGTGACAATATCAATGCGCATCAATTACTCCTCATCGCCGTTGACCGGCTCATCAAACATGCCCGCAATGGGGCGCATTTTTACTGTGCGGGCCGCAATATCCACATCCACCACAAACTCCGGCACGGCAGGGATCCAGTGCTCTTCCCCCGCTGCATCGCGCACAATATAGATATCCTGTACGCCGGGGTGGTCCACCTTTGCAACGATGCCAAGGGTGCGGCCATCGTCCGCATGCAGCACAGTGCAGCCGATCAGATCATCAATAAAATAGCGGCCCTCCGGCAGTTTGGCATCCGCCTTGGCAAAATAGTAGGTTTTGCCCACCTGGGCGCGGGCGGCATCCATATCCTCCACCCCGGCCAGCTTGACCAGCAGCATATTGCCCTGGGCGCGCACCCCGCGCAGCGCAACTTCGCCGCTGCCGTTTGCGGCAGCGTACAGGCGCTTGAACTTGGCCAGGAACTGTGCGCCGTCGCACAGCGACAGGGCTTTCATTTCGCCGCGGACACCGTGGGTGGAAACAATTTTGCAGGCGGGCAGATAGTTTTGCATAGGGGGAACCTCCTAGAATAAATCACACAAAAGCGGCGGCAAATAAAAAGCACCCTGCGCGCAAAGCGGCAGAGTGCTGGGTGGCAAAAATCAGCCGATTTCCACCACGACTTTTTCGTTCTGGCGGACGGCGGCGGCACGCATGACAACACGGATTGCCTTGGCAATGCGGCCCTGTTTGCCAATCACGCGGCCCATGTCGCCTTCTGCCACCGTGAGATGGTACACAACCGTGCCGTCCTCACGCGCGGGGTCAACCGTTACCTGCACCGCGTCCTTATCTTCCACAAGGCCACGGGCAACGGCAATCAGCAGTTCCTGCATGTGGCGTTCCTCCGTTTAATTACAGGATGTTCTCTTTCTTCAGCAGAACACGAACAGTATCGGTAGCCTGAGCGCCGTTGGCCAGCCACTGCTTAGCCTTGTCGGCGTCGATCTTGACAACGCTGGGCTCCTTGGTCGGATCGTAGTAGCCGATCTCTTCGATGAAGCGGCCGTCACGAGCAAAGCGGCTGTCAGCAACAACAATGCGGTAGAAAGGAGCTTTCTTGGCGCCGATGCGGCGCAGACGAATCTTAACCATGGTAAATATCCTCCAAAATTTTGTTTTTACGGCCCCGTGGTTTTCCCTCGTGGGCTTGCAATTTATATATCACCCTGGGGCCAGAGAGGCTTACGGGTCATATCAAATTCATAACAGGCTGCTCAGCGCAGGCCTCTCATTCCGCCAAGGCCGCGCATAAAGCCCTTGGGGTTGCGCTTGACCTTTTTCATCATCTTCTGCATGGCTTCAAACTGGCGCAGCAGCTTGTTCACGTCCTCAACCGTCTGGCCGCTGCCCGCCGCAATGCGGCGCTTGCGCTTGGGGTTGATGATGGAAGGATGCGCACGCTCTTCCGGCGTCATGGAGTAGATGATGGCTTCAATATGGGGCAGCGCCTTTTCATCGATCTGGTCCATCTGTTCGGAGCTGATCTGGTTGGCGCCGGGCATCATGGCCAACAGCGCGGATGCACCGCCCATCTTGCGGATCTGGGCGAACTGGGTCAGCATATCGTTCATATCGAACTTGTTGGCCATCATTCGCTTGGCGGCTTCTTCAGCTTCCTTGTCATTCTGCAAGGTCTGGGCCTTTTCGATCAGGCTCAGCACATCGCCCATGCCAAGGATACGGCTGGACATGCGCGCCGGGTAAAACGGCTCCAGCGCATCCAGCTTCTCGCCGGTGCCCTGGAAGTAGATCGGCTTGCCGGTAACGGCCAGAACCGAAAGCGCCGCACCGCCGCGGGTGTCACCGTCCGTCTTGGTCAGGACCACGCCGCTGATGCCAACCTTTTCGTTAAAGGTCTTGGCAACGTTGACGGCTTCCTGACCGGACATGGCGTCCACAACCAGCAGGGTCTCATCCACCTCAACAGCCTGCTTGATGCGCACCAGCTCGTCCATCAGCTGGTCGTCGATCTGCAAACGGCCTGCGGTATCAATGATAACGATATCATAGCCGTGGTCTTTGGCGTACTCAACTGCCTGCTTGGCAATCTTTTCCGGCTTTTCGGTGCCCATCTCATAGACGGGAACGCCTGCCTGCTCGCCTACAATGCGCAGCTGGTCAATTGCTGCGGGGCGGTAGATATCACAGGCTACCAGCAGTGGGCGGCGGCCCTGAGCCTTATAAAAGCGGCCCAGCTTTGCCGCATGGGTGGTTTTACCGTTACCCTGCAGGCCGCACATCATCATAACGGTCTGGCCCTTATTTTTGATGTGCAGGGTCTGGGGTTCCTCGCCGCCCATCAGCTTGGTCAGTTCCTCGTTGACGATCTTGACAACCTGCTGGGCGGGGGTCAGGCTTTCCATCACTTCCTGGCCCATGGCGCGCTCCGAAACCTGCGCGCAGAAATCCTTTGCGACTTTGTAGTTGACGTCCGCTTCAAGCAGCGCCATGCGGACTTCCCGCATCGCAGCCTTGATATCCGCTTCACTCAGCTTGCCTTTGCCGCGCAGTTTTTTGAAAACGCCGTTCAGACGCTCGCTTAAAGATTCAAATGCCATCGGGCAGTTCCTCCTGCGTATCAAGGCGGTGAATAATGGTCAGCATCTCCTCGGTAGCCCGCTGAACGCGGGTATCCGGTTCAAACAACCCAGTATTGCACACGCGCACCTCGCTGACAAGCTCTTCCAGCCGGGCAAGATCTGCCCGAATGGCTTCGGTCCGGCGGGCAGTGCCCAACTTTTCCTCCATCTCCATCAGGGTCGCTTCGCCATGCTTGATGGCATCCCGTACTCCCTGGCGGGTTATGCCATAATTTTCGGCAATTTCGGCCAGCGAAAGGTCATCGTTATAATATTCTGTCAGAATATTGCGCTGTTTTTCCGTCAGGACCATGCCGTAATAATCCAGCAGGATGGAAAACCCAAGGTCCTTACCTGCTTTGGCTGCCACGGCCGTGCCCCCTTTGTGTTGTCTGTTTCTCTGACTGCTGTAAAGTGTTTTTTCTTTACAGCTTTTGAATTATAACACTCTAAAGTCATACTGTCAAGGCCCAAAGGTGCGGTATCCGGCTGTTTTTTGCGTTTTTTTCAGCTTTTTGTGCCCACCCAGCATTTTTGCCGTAAAAACTGCGGCAAAATATGTTTTTTTCATGTACAAAGCCGCGCCGGATATGCTATAATATGTTGTATATTGGGTGAAATTTACAGAACGGGGCGGATTTTACGGACTGCGTGTTCTCCCCTGCCTGATTTTTGCAAGGAGGTCTGCCAGGCTATGGCAATATTGCAGAGCTATTATCAGGACGTGTACCGTTCCCCGGTGGTGCGGCTTTCGGGGTATTCCGGGCGGCACGAACTTGCTTCCAGCATATTGGCATATCTGGATTTCGGCGGCGCTACCGGCACCTGCAAGGACGGCGTGGCCGAAACCATGCTGGCTTTTGCCACCGAGCGCGGCACATTGCAGCCCGGTATGCCGGTGGTGGAAGCCAGTTCCGGCAGTTTTGGCGCTGCCCTTGCGGTAAGCTGTGCCACCACAGGCCACCCCTGCATTCTGGTGGTGCCCAGCAGCCTGCCGCTTTCCCGCAGGCAGCATCTGCAAAACCTGGGGGCGCGCATTGTGGTATGCGGCAGCGGCGGCCGCCGTGCGCTGGAACAGGTTGCCAAGGACACCGCCGCCCGCTATAACGGTTACTTTACCAACTACTTTGCCAATGATGATAACCCCGAATACCACCGCCGCGTGACCGGCCCCCAGATTTTAAAAGCCGCCGGGGATGCGATCGATGCTGTGGTGATCGGCGTAGGCAGCGGCGGCACCATTACCGGCGTGGCGGAATACCTGAAAGCCTGGAACAGCATGATCCGCATTGTGGCCGTGGAGCCCAGCGAATGCGCCGCCATTTCCGGCGGGTTCATTGGCCACCACAGCATTGCGGGCATCGGGCCCGGTTTTGTGCCGGAAAACTATAACCCCTATGTAGTGGATACCGTGCTGACGGTCTCCTCGGCCGATGCCGAGCGCGCCGCACGGGAGGTGCTGTTCTATGACGGCATCCCCGCCTGTTCCAGCGCCGGCGCAACCCTGTGTGCTGCCACCCAGCTGATGGGCACCGGCAAGTGTAACCGCCCTCTGTGCATTTTTGCCGGACGCCGCACCTACGAATGATTCAAATAGACCAGGCCGCACGGCTGCCGCCATTAAAGAATGGCGCAGGCTGTGCGGCCTGTTTTGTTCTATGTACGTTGTGAGAGGCTAGTGGGTACTGATAAACCAAAAGAGCGCTGAACCTTAAACGATTCAGCGCTCTTTTGGTTGGTGCGGAAGATGGGACTTGAACCCACACGTCATAGACACACGCACCTCAAACGTGCCTGTCTGCCGATTCCAGCACTTCCGCATAAGGCAATGCCTTGGCATTGCAAAAAGTATTTTAGCATACCCGCCGCAAAAAAGCAAGGGCTTTTTGGGCTTTTCTTCAAATTATTAACCACTGTGCCTTCTCGCGCGAAAATTGTTCGTTATACAGCATCTTTTACCCCATTTTCCCGCATTGCAGCAAAAAACTTCAATTTTTTTCAAAATAGGGCTTGCATTTTTGCTCAGGCTCTGATATACTAATCAAGCACTGTTAAGGCAGGCGCACAAATGAATATGGGAGCTTTCCCGAGTGGCCAATGGGGACAGACTGTAAATCTGCTGCTTAATGCTTCGGTGGTTCGAATCCACCAGCTCCCACCAAAAGAGATCCGCAACTGAGGTTGCGGGTCTTTTTTTGTGCTGGAACTGGTAGGGTTCGAACAGGTCGGCCGCCCGAAGGCGGCAAGCAACAGTCCTGCGGACTGTTGCTTAGACCGCGGCTTGGCGAATCCACCAGCTCCCGCCAAAGTGTTGAACGTTAAAACGTATATTTAATCGTCTAGTTCTTTTTTCCCGCACTTTTGACCGCATTTATTACAAAACCCATATCAAAGCGCCCCTCTGTTCCTATCACAGAGAGGCGCTTTTCTTCATTTCAATTTTATCAGGTTGCCTCCCGGCGGGCAAAGTAGGAGCCTACTGCGGTGATCTGCTTGGGCAGGTCAGGGCGGTAGAGGGGGGAATCCGGGTAAAAGCTGTTGATCACAACACCATTATCCCCTGCTCGCGCGGTGGAATGAATGTACTCTCCATTGCCAAGATAGAGCGCCACATGGCCGGGGAAATACACCAGATCTCCCACGCGCATATCCGAAACATGGGCCGGATGGATGGGGTAGCCCTCTTTCAGCTCGGAATCCCGCCAGATGGAAATACCGCACAGCAGGTATGCCATGCTGCACAGGCCGGAGCAATCAATGCCCGCCGGGGTTTTGCCGCCCCAGCGGTAGGGCGTGCCAAGGTAGCGCTTGGCTGCCTGGGCAATGGCTGCACGCAGCTTTTCCTGGTCCTGCTCGCAGGGCTGGGTGTACAGCGGGGCCAGCGCGTCCGCACGCAGGTAACCGGTGCGGCCATCCGGCAGCGTTACGGCCTGCCAGCCGTCTTCCGGCCCCCCCTGCACGGCCACGCGGGCGCCCAAGGGCAGGCCAGCAGCCACGCAGGCCCCCTGCACACGGGGTTCCGCCAGCACATCAGCCCAGCGGGCTATGACCACCATCTGCGGCTGAACCAGCCATTCTTCCGCCTTGGGGCCAGTCAGCAAAGCATCCTGTGCTACCCAGCCGGTATAGCCGTAAAAGGTGCGTACCGGTACCATGTGCTGTTCGGCTTCGCCGGCAATTTTCACCGGCATGCCCAGCAAAAGCTCATCCACCAAACGGGATTGCTGCGGGTTCTGCGCCCAGAGGGCCGGGTTTGTGGTAAGCGGCGCTATGGCCACATTGATTACTGCCTGCATTGTTATTTCCTCACTGTGTTATCTCAGTCCCAGTTTTCGCCCGCGCGGTGGCAGGCAACCATACGGCCATCCCATTCCCGCAGCTCCGGAACCTCGGTGCGGCAGCGCTCCGTTGCGTAAGGGCAGCGGGTATGGAAGCAGCAGCCGGACGGCAGGTTGACCGGGCTGGGCACTTCGCCCATCAGCACACGGCGGTGCTGGTTGCGGCGGTGTGGATCCGCCTGCGGGATGGCATCCATCAAAAAGGCGGTATAGGGGTGCATGGGGCGGCTGTAGAGCTCTTCCTTGGTAGCAACCTCGCACACATGGCCCAGGAACATTACGCAGACGCGGTCCGCAATAAAGTTGATGACAGAAAGATCATGCCCGATGAAGAGATAGGTCAGGCCGTACTGCTTTTGCAGGTCCTTGAGCAGGTTCAACACCTGGCTCTGCACCGAAACATCCAATGCGGAGACCGGTTCATCGCAGACGATCAGGTCCGGCTGCAGCGCAATGGCGCGGGCAATGCCGATGCGCTGGCGCTGGCCGCCGCTGAACTGGTGCGGGTAACGGTTCAAAAACTCTGCCGGTACACCAACAGCCTGCATCAATTCCAGCACGCGGTGGGTGGTTTCGGCTTTGGTTTTGCATACATGATAGGTTTCCAGCGGTTCGGCAATGATATCCCGCACCTTCATGCGCGGGTCAAGGCTGGCATACGGGTCCTGGAAGACCATCTGCATCCGGCGGCGCAGGGGGGCAAATTCCTTATCCTTCATGGCGGTGATGTTCTGCCCCTCAAAGGTCACGCTGCCCCTGGTTGCGGGCAGCATGCGGATCAGGGTGCGTCCCAGGGTGCTTTTGCCGCAGCCGCTCTCCCCCACCAGGGCCAGCGTTTCGCCGCGGTACAGGGTCAGATCCACATTGGTCAGGGCATGGACGGCCTGGTCTTTTTTGCTGGTTTCAAAGTTTTTATAAATACCTTTTGCCTGCAAAAGAACTTCGTGTTTTACCTCGCTCATTGATGTTCCTCCTCACAGCGGAAGCAGCGCACCTGATGATCCGGTGCAACGGGATGCAGCTGCGCTTTTTCCGTGCGGCATTGGTCGGTGGCATATTCGCAGCGGTTGCTGAACGGGCAGCCCTGCGACAGGTGCAGCAGGTTGGGCACCACACCGGGGATGGTGTGCAGCCGCTCGGCGTTCTGGCCAATGCGCGGGATGGAATCCAGCAGGCCCTTGGTATAGGGATGCATGGTATGGTCAAACAGCTCAAAGGTTTCGGCCTGTTCCATGATCTTGCCTGCGTACATGACATACACATAGTCACAGATTTCCGCCACAACGCCCATGTTATGGGTGATGATCAGCACGCTCATGCCGGTTTCGTCCCGCAGCTCCTTCATCAGGCGCAGGATCTGGGCTTCAATTGTCACATCCAGTGCGGTGGTGGGCTCATCGGCAATCAGCAGCTTGGGCTTGCATACCATGGCCATGGCAATCATCACGCGCTGGCGCAGGCCGCCGGAAAGCTCGTGCGGGTAGCAGTCATAGCGCTTTTCCGCTTCGGGGATGCCAACACGCTGGAACATTTCCACCACGCGCTGCTTGGCTTCCGCCTTGCTCATGGTCGGGTTATGCACCAGCAGCGTTTCGCGCACCTGGCGGCCCACCTTGAGCACCGGGTTCAGGCTGGTCATCGGCTCCTGAAAGATCATCGAAATATCATTGCCGCAGATCTTGCGCAGCTCTTTATCCGAAAGTCTGGTCAGGTCCTGATCTTCAAACCGGATGCTGCCGCCCGCCACGCGGCCGGGGTATTTCAGCAGGCCCATAATGGATTTGGCGGTCATGCTTTTTCCGCAGCCGCTCTCCCCCACCAGACCGATGATCTTGCCCTTGGGAATATCCAGGTCCAGGCCATCCACCGCCGGGGCCACGCCTTTTTCGGTAAAGAAATAGGAGTTCAGGCCGCGGATTTCCAGAACATTATTATTATTTTCCATCTTTTACTTCTCCCCCGCCGTTACTGGTTCTTCATGTAGGGGTCCAGCACATCGCGCAGACCGTCACCCAAAAAGTTGAACGCCAGCACCACGATCATAATGGCAATGCAGGGTGCCAAGGCCAACCAGGGCTGGGTGAACAAAAACTGCTTGGACTGGTTGACCATCAGGCCCCAGGATGCTGCCGGGGGCTGTGCGCCGATGCCCAAAAAGCTCAGCGAGCTTTCAGACAGAATGGCAGAGGGAACATTCAGGGTAAACAGAACGATCAATGAGGGAATGCAGTTGGGCAGGATATGCTTGAGCATGATTTTGCCGTTGCTGACGCCGATCGAACGGGCAGCCTCAACATATTCGCTCTCCTTCAGGCTCAGGGTCTGGCTGCGCACCACGCGGGCCACACTGGCCCAGCTGGTGAGGGAAAGCGCGATAAACAGGTTGACGGTGGACTGGCCCAGGGTGTACATAACCACCATGGCCAGCAGCAGGGACGGGATGGACAGCATGATATCCGCCAGGCGCATGATGACATAATCCACCCAGCCGCCAAAGTAACCAGCCAGCAGGCCAAAGAAGATGCCCACCACCAGCGAAATGATGCTGGGCAGAATACCGATGGTAAGCGAGAGGCGCGAACCATACAGAATACGGGAGAACACATCGCGGCCCAGTTCATCCGTGCCAAACCAGTGGGCAGCGCTGGGGCCCTGCAAACGGCTGATCAGGTCCTGCTCAGCCTCACCATAGGGGGCCAGAACGGGAGCAAAAATAGCTATCAGGATGACAACCAGAATCAGCACAGCCGAAAAGGCGGCCAGCTTGTTCTGGCGGCACATGCGCAGCAGCTGCTCTTTCAGGCCGTCCTCTTCGCCGATCTGGCTTTCCAATTCCTGCGGCTGGGCATTTTTCAACATTTCGTCTGCCATGGCTTATGCCTCCTTTCTGATGCGCGGGTCCAGCACAGAATACAGCAGGTCCGCAATCAGGTTGCCTGCAATGACCAGCACGGTGGTAAACAGCACGGTCCCCTGCAGCACCGGCATATCACGGTTCTGGATTGCTGTGGTGGCAAGGCGGCCGATGCCGGGAATGGCAAAAATGCTCTCGGTGATAACTGCGCCGGACAGCATGCCGGAAAACTGCAATGCCATCATGGTAATGACCGGCAGCATGGAGTTTTTGAGCGCATGGCCCAGAATAACCGCCTGCTTGCGCAGGCCTTTGGCACGGGCGGTATCAATATAATCCGCCTGCATCACTTCCAGCAGGCTGGAGCGCGTCATACGGGCAATGCTGCCTGCGCTGTTCCAGCCCAGGGCAATGGCGGGCAGAATCATGGAAAGGAAGGTACCATCCAGCGTAAGCGGGAATGCCTTGATTTTGAAGGCAAACAGGTATTGCAGCAGCAGCGCCACCATGAAAATAGGCATGGAAACGCCAGCCAGCGAAACGCCCATGAACAGGTGGTCCACAAGGCTGTTCTGCCTGATGGCTGCTATAATACCGGTGCCAAGGCCCAGCACCCAGGCGAACAGCGCCGCCAGCAGGGCCAGTTCCAGCGTGTAGGGGAACGCCTCTATGATCATATCGGTAACAGCGCGGTTATATTTATAACTGATGCCCAGGTCCCCATGAATCGCCCCGGCCAGATAGTCAAAGAACTGCACGATCACCGGCTTATCCAGCCCCATCACTTCAGTCAGGCGGTCAATGGTGGCCTGGTCCACATGTTCACCCAGCAGCATAGCCGCCGCATTGCCGGGAACAATGCGCAGCATGATGAAGATGAGCAGTACCACGCCGATCAGCACCGGAATGGTGCCCAAAATGCGCTTTATCACGCTTTTCACACGGAGTCACTCCCCTTTTGTCCCTCACAGCCGCTGTTTCCAAACTGCCAATCGGTTAAAACCATGCTCTGTGCAGGTGAATATCATTTTCCCCGCAGGCGTTGCTTCGGCACAGCGCTTTTATAAAAAGCGCTAAGGCAATACCGCATAATTCTAAGTGCCGATACGGCGAGCGAGGTGCGGCAGATGCCAAGCCAAAAGCGCAGATAATACTGGAAGTCTTATCGAGCATTTTGGCAACGCAGATGCCGTGCCGCAGCTGCCGGAGCGGTGCTTAAGCCGCTAGGCGGGAATTGTGCGGTGTTGCCTTAAGTTTTCAGGTTCGTGGGCGCACAATGTGCGCCCCTACGGTTCCTGCCAGGCAGAATACAGTTTTACCTTATGGACAGTCTGTTTGAGCGACTGTATATTTTTACACTTTTATGCTGTAAAATATACAAGCATTAAAATTATAACATAAAAAATGCAGGCTGCAACCTGTGGTCGCAGCCTGCATTGCATTATTTGTAACTTTTTTTGTCCAAAAATTACTTCAAGGTAACGTTGATATACTGGGTATCGTTATAACCGGCCCAGTGCGGGGTGAAGGAGGCGATCCGGTCGCCCTTAACAAACAGGTGGGAACGGCTGAACATGGGTACCCATGCAGCGTCCTCTTCCACGATCTGCTTTTCCAGCGCGGCGTACTCGGTCAGGCGTTCGGTGTCGTCCACAATGCCGCGGGCGGCAGCAACACGGCTCATAGCGTCGGTGTTAAAGTAGTTCAGGCTGCGCACATTGCTCTTTTCGGGGGTACCGAAGAACGTGTAAATGAAGTTATCCGGGTCATTATAGTCGGCCGTCCAGGAGCTGACAAAGCTGACCATATCGCCGCTCTTGCGCAGATCCAGCCAGCTGGCGGGGTCATAGCTCTTGATCTCGGCGTTAATCCCGATCTGCTGCAGGTACTGCTGCACGATCTGGATGACCAGCAGAGTGGAATCGCTGCTGGAGTTATCGGCAGCAATCTCCATGGTAAAGCCATCCGCGTAACCGGCTTCGGCCAGCAGGCTCTTGGCCTGTTCGGGGTCGTACTTCAACCAACCCTCGTTGTCCTCGGTGTAGCCGATCAGGCCTTTGGGGTAAATGCCGTCCACCAGGTTGCCATCGCCGTTATACACGGTATCCAGGATGGTCTGGCGGTCAATGGCCATCTGGATGGCCTTGCGGACCTTGACATCGTTCAGCGGCTCCACATTCTCGTTCAGAGCCATGTAGGTGGTGCCCAGACGGTTGGAGGTTACGATATCATCGGCATACTGGGTCTTGTAGGTAGAGTTGACAACTGCAGCGTCAATGTAATCGCAGTCCAGGATATCCAGCTCACCGTTCTGGAACATCATGCTCATGGTGGAAGAATCCGGCACGATGGAAATTTCCACATGCTGCACGCTGGGCTTTTCGCCCCAGTAGTTGGGGTTGGCATCCAGCACAATGCTGCTGTCGCGGGTCCAGCTGGTGACCACATACGGGCCAGAGCCGATGGTCTTGGAGCAGTCCATACCAAACTGGTCGCCTGCTTCCTCCACGTTCTTCTCGCTCATGATGGAGCAGGAAGCGGTTGCCAGCTCATACAGGAAACCGGCAAACGGATCCGACAGGGTAACGGTAAAGTGGGTGTCATCAATCACCTGAATGCCTTCCAGGTCGGTGGCGGTGCCATCCATCACAGCTTCCGCACCGGCAATGGCAGAGGCATAATCCGTCTGCACGCTGTCCGGCAGGGCCAGCATACGGGTAAAGGTATACTTGACATCGTTGGCGGTCAGCGGGGTGCCGTCAGAGAACGTAACACCGCTGCGCAGGGTGAAATCATAGGTCAGGCCGTCGTCCGAAACGGTGTAGTCTTCCACCAGGCTCTTCTCCAGCTCAGTGGAGCCGTCCGCATTGGTTTTGATCTCAAACAGGCGGTCAAAGATATTCAGCGGCACCATGTAGTCGTTGTTGGTCTTGTGCACATCCATCGTCTGGATATCGGTGTTCATGGCAACGTGCAGCGAACCATCTGCTGCAGCCCCGGTGGAAGCGGCAGCTTCGGTGGAAGATGCCCCGGTATCGGAGGATGTATCAGCGGAGGAAGCCGCTGGGGTGGTGGATGCGGAGCTGCCGCAGGCAGCCAGCATGCTGGCCAGCAGTGCAGTGCTCAGTGCAACGCAGGCAAATTTTTTCATAATTCTTTCCCTCTCTTAATTGGCGCAGCCATTCTGCCGCGCCCCTGATTGTTTTGGGGCTGAGTCCCCGGCCCCAGGCGGTTAAAACGCACAATGTTACCGCCTGAACCCGCAAAAGTGCAAAAAAGGGCAGCTGTATTGGTAGCTGCCCCTTTGCATCTCATGTTGGTTATAATACCACAAATCCTATCAGATTGCAAGCGCAAATTCTGCTGGCCGTGGTGCCCCAACCCGGAACAGCTTAAACATTGTTCGGGTTGTTTTTCAGGATAACGTCATGGCTGCCGCCTTCCACAATGGAGGTGGAAGAAACGACCGTCAGGCGGGCTTTCTGCTGCAGTTCCGGGATGGACAGCGCACCACAGTTGCACATGGTGGAACGCACCTTGTACAGCGTGGTCTGCACGCCATCGGCCAGCGGGCCGGCATACGGAACGTAAGAATCAACGCCCTCCTCAAAGCTCAGCTTCTGGGCACCGCCAAGGTCATAGCGCTGCCAGTTGCGGGCACGGTTGGAACCTTCGCCCCAGTATTCCTTCACATAGTTGCCGCCAACGCGCAGCTTGTTCGTGGGGGATTCATCAAAGCGGGCAAAGTAACGGCCCAGCATAACAAAGTCAGCGCCCATTGCCAATGCCAGGGTGATGTGGTAGTCATGCACAATGCCGCCATCGGAGCAGATGGGGATATAGATGCCGGTCTGTTCATAGTATTCATCGCGGGCTTTGGCAACCTCGATAACGGCGGTTGCCTGGCCGCGGCCAATGCCCTTGGTTTCGCGGGTGATGCAGATGGAGCCGCCGCCAATGCCGATCTTGACAAAGTCTGCACCGGCTTTTGCCAGGAACAGGAAGCCCTCGCGGTCCACCACGTTGCCTGCACCGACCTTTACCTTGTCGCCGTAATGCTCACGGATCCAGGCGATGGTACGGGACTGCCATTCGCTGTAACCTTCGGAAGAGTCGATGCAGAGCACATCCACGCCGGCATCCACCAGGGCGGGCACGCGCTCGGCATAGTCGCGGGTATTGATGCCGGCGCCGACAACATAGCTCTTGTTGGCATCCAGCAGCTCATTGGCATGTTCCTTGTGGGAATCATAATCTTTGCGGAAAACCATATACTGCAGGTTGCCCTGCTCGTCTACCAGCGGCAGAGAGTTGATCTTGTTATCCCAGATGATATCGTTGCAGTCATGCAGGCTGGTGTTGGCCGGTGCGGTAACCAGCTTGTCCAGCGGGGTCATGAACTCAGTCACTTTCAGATCGGTGCTCATGCGGGACAGGCGGTAGTCACGGGATGCCACAATGCCCAGCAGCTTGCCGTGGGGGGTGCCGTCAGCCGTGATGGCAACGGTGGAATGGCCGGTACGGGTTTTCAGGTCCAACACATCAGCCAGGGTAGCCTCCGGCGGCAGGTTGGAATCAGAGGTAACAAAGCCCTTTTTGTAAGCCTTGACACGGCGAACCATATCAGCCTCGGACTGAACGGACTGGGAGCCGTAAATGAAAGAAACGCCGCCCTGCTTGGCAAGGGCAATGGCGAGCTTCTCACCGGAAACGGACTGCATGATAGCCGAAACCATGGGGATGTTCATGGTCAGGGGGCAGGCTTCTTCGCCCTTGCGGTACTTGACCAGCGGGGTTTTGAGGCTGACAGCCGTGGGGATGCACTCCGAAGAGGAATAGCCGGGGACGAGCAGATACTCGCCGAAGGTACGGGACGGTTCACTAAAATAATACGCCATTTCGCAATTCTCCTTTACCCTTTTCGTTGCCTGATTTGCTTATTGGTTATTGTACCACATTCGCGTACAATATGCAAAATTTGTTGTATTAAATCTTTTTTTGGCCTTTTGGGCAAAAGTTGTATAAACTGCACCATGGCCAGGCACAAGAGTATGACTAATCAAAACATTTTGCACATCGGCACCCGTCCGCCGTTTGGAACGGGCCCCAAACGCGTTCCGGCATGCCGCACATGTGATGCTCTTTTCCCCGCTCATTCCTCAAAGTTCAGGGTAATATCCCCCAGCGCGGCATCCAGAATCACAGCGTTGGCTGCTTTGCTGTTGGCGCTGTAAGGGCTTGCCTGCTTGGCGCCGCTTACCGTAATACTGCCCAGGCCGCATGCAGCCTGCACGCTGTAACCGTCTGCCTTTTCCCCCAGGGTCAGGGCAATATTGCCCAGCTGATCGGTTACCTGCACCTGACTAGCCCCTAGCAGGCGGTCGATCGTCACATCGCCCTGGGCGTTTTCAATCGTCACGCGCTCTGCCTGCACGGTGCCAAGCTCTGCACTGCCCAGGGCAAGCGTTGCATCCAGCTGCCCGGTTTGCAGCTCATCCGCATACAGGCTGCCGAGGGCAAGGTCTGCCTGTATGCTTTTGGCTTTCAGTGTACCAAGGTCGGCGCTGCCCAGGTTCAGATTCAGCGCTATCTGTTCCAGTTCTATCTCCGGCAGGGCCGCTGCGTGTGGCGGCGGCTCTGCCGGTATTATTTTGTTCTATATATTATATAATATTATGTCAGTTAATATATTTTATCTGGTTCTTTCCCACTGCTTCAAAAATGGCAGCAAAAATGCCGCAGGCACACAGCCTGCGGCATAAAAGTGATGCTTATTCTGTTTTAGGGCAATACCGCATAATTCTAAGTGCCGATACGGCGAGCGAGGTGCGGCAGAAGCTAAGCCAAAAGCGCAGATAATACTGGATGTCTTATCGAGCATTTTGGCAACGCAGATGCCGTGCCGCAGCTGCCGGAGCGGTGCTTAAGCCGCAAGGCGGGAATTATGCGGTATTGCCTTAGCTTACCTGATGCTGCTCGATCCAATCCGCCACCGCGCGGGAAAGCTCGGTCAGGCTGCCCTTGGTAAAGGGGGCTTTCATTCCGGCGCTTTCGGCCAGCTCGGTATAGGTTGCCATACCGGCCAGGTTGGTCAGCTTCATATAGCGCTGCCAGGCGTCCTTGTGGTCCTTCAGGCTGGCCACAAAGAACTGCAGGGCAATGGCGGTTGCCAGGCAGTAATCAATATAGTAGAACGGGCATTCAAAGATATGCAGCTGGCGCTGCCAGCCTGCGCCGCGGCCATAGAACGGCAGGTCGCCGAACTTGTTCCAGGGGCGGTATTTCTTTTCCAGCTCCAGCCAGACGGCATTGCGTTCATCCGGCGTAAGATCTGGCTGCTGATACATAATGTGCTGGAATTCATCCACCATGCAGCCGTATGGCAGGAAGATAAAGCTGTCCTCGGCGTGCAGCAGCTCGTATTTATCCGTATCCTCCTTAAAGAAGAGGTGATGCCACGGGGCGGTCAGGAACTCCATGCTCATGGAGTGGATCTCGGCGCTCTCCATACCGGGGCACTGGATATCTTCGGGGATGTTCTTGGGGCTGCGGGCAGCCAGGTAGCCTTCCAGCGCATGCCCTGCTTCATGGGTCAGCACATCCACATCCCCCGCCGTGCCGTTCCAGTTGGCAAAGATGAAGGGGGTCTTGTAATCGGGCAGCATTTCCTCATAACCGCCGCTCATTTTGCCGGGGCGGCTGAGAACGTCGAACATCTCGTTATCCTGCATGAAGTCGATGAACTCTGCCGTTTCGGGGCTGAGCTCATGGTACATCTTGCGGGCACCGGCCATCAGCTCGTCATAGCTGCCGTGCGGCACGGGGTTGCCGTCCGCAAAGCTGATGGTGCTGTCCCAGAACATGGGGTTCTCAATGCCGGTGCGCTTGTTGCGCAGAGCCAGAGCCTTCTGGATCATGGGCACCACCTGCTCCACCACTTCCTGGCGGAACGCGGCAACCTCCGCCGGGCCGTAACCGATGCGGTTCATGCGGATATAGCTCAGCTCGCTGTAATCGTTGTAGCCCAGGATGCGTGCCTGCTCGTTGCGATTCTTGACCATCTTATCATAGATCTCGTCAAACTCGGCGCGGTGGGCGTCAAAGTAAACGGCTTCCGCCTCGTAAGCCTTACGGCGCATGGCGGGGTCAGTGCTCTGCTTATACAGCGTCAGCTGCGGGATGGTCAGCTGTTTGCCGTCCAGCTCCGCCATTGCACCGCCGTACAATTTCTGGTAAGCACTGGTCAGAGCATTTTCCTCTTTCTGCAGTTCGATCACCCGGTCGTCCATGCTCAGCACCAGGTTGCGCAGGCTGGGCAGAATGCGGGTACCGAACGCTTCTTCCAGCGCTTTGGCGTGCGGGTTGGAAAGAATCGCCTCCGCAACATTGCGTGCTGCATTGCTGACCGCCGGGCCGGTTGCATCAAACCATTCCTGTTCCCCGCTCCAATATTCATCGCGGGTATCCTGGGTATAATGGATGGATGCCAGGCAGGATGCCGTGTGGTAATGGGCCATCATGGCGTTTTCTTCGCGGTAAAGCTGTACCAGTTCTTCGCCGCTCTGGGCAGCGGCCATCTTTTTGGCATACTCTTCGCACTGGGCCAGAACCTTATCCAGGTCCGGGCGTTCGTACTTCATTTCTGAAAATTTCATAGCGATTCCTTTCTATTGTACATCCATTTTGGGGATACCGGAAATTCAAAAAGTCCGCCACGTTGCAAAAACAGGCCATTTTTTTTGCTTTTTCGGCTTTCCCAACGGATAAGTATTTTTCCGTGCAGGCACGGGCATTTGGCGCTAAACCTTGTTATGTTAATATCATAGCACACCAACAGGTATTTGGGTAGCCCCCTGTGCGGCGGGCAAAATGCACTTGCGGGTTTGCGGCAAATAGGCTACAATGGCAGTGAGCAAACACTGCGGCTTTTGCCGCCACAAAGGAGCAAACGACCATGACGTATAACGAAGTACTTACTGCAGCGCGTGGCCAGATGGGGCCCTGCAAAGCGTGCCCTGTGTGTGATGGGCGTGCCTGCCGCAACACGGTGCCGGGTCCCGGTGCCAAGGGCGTGGGTGATGTTGCCATCCGCAATTACAGCGCATGGCAGAACGTGCGGGTGAACATGGACACCATTTGCGAATCGGGTGAGCCGGACACCACGCTGGAAATGTTCGGCCACAGTTACCGCATCCCGGTTTTTGCCGGGCCGGTGGGTGCCATGCAGCTGCATTACGGCACCAAGTACACCGACCTGGAGTACAATGATATTCTGGTCCCCGCCTGCCACGATGCCGGGATCCTGGCTTTCACCGGTGACGGCACCAATCCCGCGGTTATGGTGGGTGCCTGCAAGGCGGTAAAAGCCAATGCCGGGTTTGGCATTCCAACCGTAAAGCCTTGGGATGCCGGGACGATTGCAGAAAAGATGGCCCTGGTGCGTGCCACCGGCGCGTTTGCCGTTGCCATGGACATTGACGCCGCCGGTCTGCCGTTTTTGAAGAACCTGAACCCGCCCGCCGGCAGCAAAACGGTGGAGGAGCTGCGCGGCATTATTGCGGATGCCAAGGTTCCGTTCATCATCAAGGGCGTCATGACGGCACGCGGCGCGCAGAAAGCGGTGGAAGCCGGTGCTTCGGCGATCGTAATTTCCAACCACGGCGGGCGCGTTCTGGACCAGGTGCCCGCCACAGCAGAAGTTCTGCCGGAAATTGCGGAGGCCGTCAATGGCCGCTGCAAGATTCTGGTGGATGGCGGCATCCGCACGGGTGTGGATGTATTTAAGGCGTTGGCCCTTGGCGCAGACGCCGTATTGATTGCCCGCCCCTTTGTGAACGCCATTTACGGTGCCGGTGCCGAGGGTGTTCAGGTGTATGTGGACAAGCTGGCCGGTGAGCTGGCCGACACCATGAGTATGTGCGGTGCACATTCTCTGGCCGAGATCACCCGCAACATGGTGAGAGTGTGATTTTTTTTACGAGGGTTTGTGTTCCTTCTTTGAAAAGAAGGAACAGAAGAAACTTTAATCTCGTATTACATACAAAATAAGATCAAGGCCCGTTGCACAGGATTTTGGGATGCAGCGGGCCTAGGTTGTTTTAGATGATATTTTTTATTGCTCTGTAGGGAACGGTCTTGACCGTTCCCTACAAATTGGGCAGGGTTTCTGCCCTTTTTTCATACTATACAAATACAAAACCAAAATAACCGCCCGCCTGCCGGAATGTCATATTCCAAACAGACGGGCGGTTATCTAAATTTGTCTTATCATTTCGGGTGCTTTTGTCTCGCTATCCTGCAACCTTACTGCGCGTGGTTGATGGGTTCCATGATGGCGTGTACCACAAAGCGCTGGTTGTTGGAAGCATAGGCGGAGCGGCAGGTGGAAAGCGTCAGGATATGGCTGCCGCTGGGAACATCCACGCCGGTATCATACAGCGAAAGTTCTTTCAGATACCGCAAAAAGGCATCGTAATCTTCGCCCTCACTGTAATCCAGCGCATAGCACGGGTCGTCCGATTTGGCATCGTGTGCCGAGAAGATGCGGCACTGGTAGTCGCCATCCGGCGTGTACAGGGTAAACGTTGGGTTTGCGCTGTAAAAATCCTGCTTGCGGTAAGCATCCAGCTTGCCGAACATGGCGCCGTTATGGATGTTGTGGCCATGGATCACATGGCACAGACCGTCCGCCCAGCTGGTGGAATCCCACGAAGGGCGGATCAGACAGCCATCGTTGCTGCTTCTGCCGGAAAAGCTGCGGCGCAGGTAATAGTTGGAATCTTCGTTCTGCACCACCGGCAGCGAAAGTTCCAGCCCCTGCACACTGAGCCATGCGGTAACGTCCGGGTTCTGCTCTTTCAACGCGGTAAAGTCCAGGCGGGAAGCCGGGGCGTTATCGCCGCCGGTGCTGGTATCCATCCAGACAAGCTGGGTGCGCAGGGTCTGGTATTCTTCATCACTTTTCTGGTAGCTTGTCCACTGCCAGAAGAACAACAGCAGGAACACCACCGCGGCAGCCAGCAGCGCCGGTACAATAAACTTGGAAAGCTGCGCTGCCGTTACGCCATCCGTACTGCGCCGACGGCGCGGCTTGGGGTCTTTCTCCGGCGGCTCACGGTACATGGTGTACTGCTTTCTGCTGGATTTGTGGTGGGTACTGCTGCCTGTGGAGCGGCGGGGCTGCCCGCTATAAGAGGGATTTTGTCTGTTCATGCTTACCCCCTGTCGGAATGCGAGGCATCATCGCCGTTTTCTTTCTTTTTGCGCACCA
Source organism: Subdoligranulum sp. APC924/74 (assembly GCF_003324125.1). Lineage (NCBI taxonomy): Bacteria > Bacillati > Bacillota > Clostridia > Eubacteriales > Oscillospiraceae > Subdoligranulum > Subdoligranulum sp. APC924/74. Next base: position 24,833 of record NZ_PSQF01000019.1, read on the forward strand.
CGGTCACACCAACAGCCGCGCCAATACATACAACTGCCAGCGCCAGGAAGATCCACATCACCGGGCTGTCTCCGGTGGGCAGACCGTACTGACCGTTTGCAAAAGCCGGAACATTCGGCGGGGCCGTGGGGCTAATCTTGGGGGTATCACCATCGCCATTGGGTATTGCGTTACCCGACATATTCGGGTTGTCGCCGGGATTACCCGGGGTCGGATCACCATCCGGGTTGGGCGTTTTGTCCGGGTTCTCCGAAGGATTGCTCGGTGTCGGCGTTGCGCTCGGCTGGTCCACCATCTTGACCAGGTGGTAACCACAGTTGGGGATGGTGCCGTCACCGTTAAAGTAGAACTCTACATCCGCAGCCTGCGCATAGCCCTCCGGGGCGCTTTCCTCGTGCATGATGTAAGTATGGCCTGCCACCAGCACCTCGCCGGTGTTGCCGGTCATCACCAGCTTTTCCGGTTCTGTACCGGAAACCCAGCTGTGAACCAGCTTGCCGGTGTTCTTATCCGTCAGCGTCATGGAAGCCCCTGCCAGAGAGTTGCCGTTGGGGTCCACCTTGGAAAGCTTGACTTCCAGTGGCTGGTCAATAACAGTCAATGTCTGGCCATCCAGCTTGCCGGATTTGGAAGTTACGGCAACGGTAAAATCCGAATTGATGGTAAAGGTAATATCGCTGGTCATGGCATAGCCTGCCGGAGCGTAAGTTTCGCGCAGCAGGTAGTTGCCGGGCGAAAGCTGCATCTCGTGCGGAGTGCTTTCGGTCTTCCAGCTGTCGATCTCGCTCTGGGTACCATCGGAGCCTACGCTGTAAACCACCAGTTTTGCGCCGGGCAGTTCATCGCTGCCGGTGGCGGACTTTTTGCTCACGATCAGCTTTTGCCGCTTGGCGTTGGTAAAGGTAAAGGTTTTGCCGTCATCGCTGGTGGTCATGGTGGAGACATAGCCATCCAGGCCGGTCATATCCTCGCTGATGTTGCAGTTGGTCATGCCCTGGCGGATATCAAAGTAAGCGGTGCCATCCCCCGTGATGGTACGGGTGGCGCTGCGCTGCTGGCCATCCTGGGTATAGGTCAGCACAATTCTGGCCGGGCCGTGGTTGCTGTCATCGGTAATCCACTTTTTCTTGACCGTGATGCGGCCATAGCTGCTGATGTTGCCGGAGTAACTGTTTTCCACATGTTCCTTGACCATAACGTACACGATCCAGCTGGTACGAGAACCAAAAAAACAGTTGGGTACCGGGATGGTAATGCTGTCCATCGTGCGGGAAAGGGTTGTGGTAATGGTAAAGTAGCCGTTCTCAGCATAGGTATCATTGCCAATGCCGTGCGGGAAGTAAACATACAGATAGCGGTTGTTTTCGCCGCCCTGATAGAAGCTGACGTTGCCATCCGTATACTCGATATTATAGTTGCCGGGGCAGGCATCCAGCAGCCAGCCGATATCCATACGCAGGTAGCTGTTGCCCTTGGTGGTGTTTTCTTTCATCAGGCTGGAGTCATCCAGGATTGCCTGGCTGCCCGCTGCCACCGTTGTGCCATCCAGCATGGTTGTATCATGGGCATAGGTCACATAGGTCGAATTGGACTCATCCACCAGTGTGGCATCGTTCGGGTCATAAGCGCGGCCCTGCAAACCGAACAGCACGTTGAAGGAGATGGTATCGCCAACCTGCATGGTCAGCGGGGTTCCCTGCTGGCGCATCTGGTCCAGCTGGTTCAGGGTATAGTCCACACCATTGACCGTAACGGTAACACGCTTGACGTAATTCATCAAGTCCACACATCCATTGGCCGATGCATCATAATTGGGATAATAGTAATCATCCTGTGCCGCATGGGCACCTGTTGCAAAGGCAAGCACCAACAAAATCAGCAACAGGCAGTACCGCACGCCGTTCCGTAAGTATTCCATCTTCTGGTTCAACGTTTTCAACCTCAATCACCTGACATCCTTGTTTTTTACAGACGCTGCAATGTATTTTATCATTTTATAACGTCTGCTCGTTTTATCTTGTTCCTTTAACTATGTAGTTTATTTTATCATATCCTTGTACGGCTTTCAACCTGCAAAGCTTCCAAATTTACACTTTTTTGTCACAGATTCCTTGGGTGCATCTGCTATTTGTTTCCCGCGGCAGGCAACAAATGTCTGGCATTTTTGCTGTGTTCACGCCGGATTGCGTCAGCTTTTGTGAAGTATCCTCACATGCAGCAAATAGCAAAGGCCGGCGGCTCCGTTTTTTGGGCAGCCACCGGCGTATTGTCATGTTGTTTTACTTGATTTTATTTGCCCCAGACAGTTTTCGCAATCTCTTTAACCAGCTTGAGCTTGTTCCACTGTTGCAGCCCGGTCAGCTTGTTGCCGATCTCGCAGGAGGCAAAACCACACTGCGGGCTCAGGCAGAGGCGGTCCGCTTTTCTGCTTCGTGGATGCGGGTAATCACGGTGTCCTTATGCAGAAAACGGCCTAATTTTGAGCAGCGAGGTTGTTTCCACCAACGGGCAGGGCCATGGTGCGCTGGTAGGCTTCCTGGTTCAGCATCAGGTCAATGTGGCTTTATGCGGCGGGATTGGTGCCGGTGCCCAGGCCGCCCTTGCGCAGGCTGGCATCCAGCTGTTTGGCGGTATTTCCGGCAGTGCGGATGCCGCTGCCGCAGATTATCTGGCTGGTCGGCTTGTTTTTGACCCCAACGCCCACTGCAATCATCATGCCCACGAAGCGGAGCACGCCTGCGGCTCCCATTCCTGCCACGAGGACAAAGGCGGCTGTGCCGGGAGCTGCCACTGAGCAAAAGAGTTAAAAAGTGCCGCGTCACGAGAGAAAAATCGAGATGCAGCACTCATTTGTATCTTCATTTTTGATTGTTGAAGAAAACCAAAAATCCGAACCCTCTCCCCTGTCGAGAAAAGGTTCGGATTTTTATTATTCAGTGCGGATAACAGGACTTGAACCTGCACGTCGTAGACACTGGACCCTAAAACCAGCGCGTCTGCCAATTCCGCCATATCCGCTCAAAATACCTTTGTATTTTAGCAGGTATCACGCTTTTTGTCAATGCAGGCAGGCGGGTCATATTAGGCTTCGTATCAGGTCAGGCTTTGCAGGTATGCCTGCGGGCCGGACTGGTACAGGTCGCCGCCATGGGCATCCAGCAGAACGGTAAGGGGCATATCCACCACTTCCAGGCGGCGGACAGCCTCGCACCCAAGGTCCGGCCAGGCGATGATCTCGCAGCTTTTTACGCTGCCAGCCATCAGAGCACCTGCCCCGCCAATGGCTGCCAGGTACACAGCACCGTTGCGCACAACGGCGGCCTTTACGGCTTCATCCCGCTTGCCCTTGCCGATCATACAGGCAAGGCCCAGGTCCAGCAGGCGCGGGGTAAACTTATCCATGCGGCCGGATGTCGTGGGACCCGCCGCACCAATGGCACAGCCGGGGCGCTCCGGTGTGGGGCCGACATAATAGATGGCCGCGCCTTTGATATCGAACGGCAGCGGTTCCCCACGGTCCAGCGCTTCGTTCATACGGGCGTGGGCGGCATCGCGGGCGGTATATACGGTGCCGGTCAGCAGCACGGTATCCCCCGCGTGCAGCGGGGCAAGCTCCTGCCGTGTAAGCGGCGTTGTTAAACGTACCTGCATATAAAAATTACCCTTCCTGCTGCACGCGCGCGCGGCGGTGCTGCTCCCTGACTTCCTCATGGTGGCGGTTTACAATTTCCATTTCAGTTTGCAAAATCTGCCCCGGTGCCGGGTCCGGCTGCAGCTTGGGCGGCTGGTCGTCATCCAAGGAGATATCGATTTTACTGCCCGGTTTATGCTGATCCGGTTCCCCCAGTGGGATATCAATTTGCGGTTTGTTTGCCAATTTGATCTCTTCCTTAAAAATTTGTGTCTTGCTTTGGGGCAGCATGTTATGATGCTGTTTCCCCTGTTTTGGTGGCTTAGCTCACATCGCATTTCGCAGTTGATGTTGCCCATATTTCATTGTTTCGCAGTTCTTTTCCACCGTTTATTCCTATATCGTTCAAAGTTTCTGCTTCCTTCTTTTCAAAGAAGGGACAACAATGCCCGTAAAAAGTCCTTACACCTCAGCGCTGGCGCGGCGGGTAACGTGGCAGCTTACGTTGACTGCCACCGGCAGGCAGGCCACATGGGTGGGCAGCTGTTCAATGCAGACGCCCAGGCAGGTGGTTGCACCGCCAAAGCCCTGCGGGCCAAAGCCGGTTGCATTGATGGCATCCAACAGCTCTTTTTCCAGCGCGGCATAATAGGGGTCCGCGTTGGGCTGGTCCAGCGGGCGCAGCAGTGCCTTTTTGGCCAGAGCTGCGCATTTATCAAAGCTGCCGCCAATGCCTATGCCCAGCACAATGGGCGGGCAGGGGTTGGCCCCCGCCTGCTTGACGGTTTCCATCACAAAGTCTTTTACGCCCTGCACGCCATCGGCAGGTTTGAGCATGGTCAGGCGGCTCATATTCTCGCTGCCTGCGCCCTTGGGGGCTACGGTAATTTTGCAGACATCCCCCGGCACAAGATGTACCGTTAAAAACGCCGGGGTGTTATCCCCCGTGTTCACGCGCTGCAAGGGGTCCGCGGTGATGGACTTGCGCAGGTAGGCTTTCTCATACCCGCGGCGCACGCCCTCGTTCACAGCTTCGTCCAGATTGCCGTTGATGTGCACATCCTGGCCAAGCTCGATGAACACGCAGGCCATGCCGGTATCCTGGCAGATCGGCAGGTCTTTTCCTGCAGCAACGCAAAGGTTCTGCTGCAGCAGTTCCAGCGTCTGGCGGGCCAGCGGCCAGGGTTCGGCGGCATGGGCGTTATCCAGCGCCTGCTTCACATCCGGCGGCAGCTGGGTGTTGGCGCGGATGCACAGTTCTTCCACCGCATCGGTAATAGCGACGGCGTTTACTTCCCGGATGCTCATACCCGCGCCACGCCGCTTTCCCGTGCAGCTTGCGCCACAGCGTCAGCCACAGCCGGTGCCACACGCGGGTCAAAGGCCTTGGGCAGAATGTTTTCCTCGTTCAGCTCGTCCTCCGGGATCAGGCCGGCGATGGCCTTCGCGGCGGCCATCTTCATCTGGGGGTTGATGTCCCGTGCGCGGACGGAAAGTGCGCCCTTGAAGATGCCGGGGAATGCCAGAACATTGTTGACCTGGTTGGGGAAATCGCTGCGGCCGGTGCCGATGACCCGCACACCGGCTGCCTTGGCGGCATCAGGCATGATCTCCGGGTTGGGGTTGGCCATGGCGAACACAATGGCATCCGGTGCCATGGTGGCGGCCATCTCGGTGGTCAGCGCACCGGCAACGGAGGTGCCGATAAAGACATCTGCACCGCGCACGGCATCGGCCAGGGTGCCGGTCAGGTGTTCGGGGTTGGTCACGGTTGCCAGCCATTCCTTATGGTCGGCAAGGCCCGCCGGGCGGCCGGGGTACAGGATACCGTGTTCATCCACAGCAACAATGTTTTTGGCACCGGCAACCTGCAGCATCTTGATGATGGCCGTACCGGCAGCGCCGGGGCCGTTCTGCACGATCTTGACATCTTCCAGCCGCTTGCCAACAACCTTGAGGGCGTTGAGCACGCCGGCCAGTACGATAATCGCGGTGCCGTGCTGGTCGTCATGGAATACAGGGATATCCAGGTCGCGCTCCAGCTCCGCTTCAATATCAAAGCATTCGGGGCTGCGGATATCCTCCAGGTTGATGCCGCCAAAAGTCGGAGCAATGGCCTTGACAGCGGCAATAACTTCCTCGCGGGTGGAAGCATTCAGGCAGATGGGGAACGCATCGACACCGCCGAACTCCTTAAACAGAACGCACTTGCCTTCCATGACCGGCAGACCAGCTTCGGGGCCGATGTTGCCCAGGCCCAGCACAGCAGTACCGTTTGTGACAACTGCCACGGTGCGGCCCTTGAAGGTGTATTTATACACATCGTCCGGGTTTGCCTTGATCTGGCGGCAGGGCTCCGCAACGCCGGGGGTGTAGGCAGTGGACAAGGCGTCACGGTCCTTGACTTCAAACAGGCTGTTGACCGTCAGCTTGCCGGGGTATTTTGCGTGCATTTCAAGTGCGGCGGCATTGTAATCCATGGTAGTTGCTCCTTTGTTCGTATTCCTGTTTCGTATTCCTGTATTGATTTTGTTTTTATTTCAGTTTTGCATAAATCGGTTCCAGCTGGATCACGCAGAAATGGTCCGGCCAGCGGTCCGATACCGCTTTGCGCAAAGCAGCCGGGATTTTGTTGGCGCGGTGGTCCTTGGCGGCCAGCCAGTCTGCGGGAACGGCACAATCAAAAATCACATTGGTATGGGTGGGGCCGGGTACAATGCGCAGGTCGTGGATATCCGCTTCCGGCGCAATTTCAGCCAGCTGTTCTTTCAAGAATTTCCGCAGTTCGTTGATATGCGGGTCATCCGTCACCACGGGGTCAAAGTGGATCGTGACCAGCAGATGGTCATGCACCTGAAAATCCCGCTCGATAGAGTCGATCAGGTCATGGCTTTTCATCACATCACTGTCAGCGGAAAGCTCAATATGGAAGCTGACCAGCTTGCTGCCGGGCCCGTAATCATGCACCATCAAATCATGGATGCCCAGCACACCGGGGTAACTCAGGGCTTTTTTCTCAATGTAATCGATCAGTTCCGGGTCAGGGGCCGCGCCCAGCAGCGGGCTGATGGTATCCCGCACCAGGCCGACGCCGCTCCACAGGATAAACAGCGCCACGCCAACACCCATCAGGCCATCAATGCGGTCAATGCCAGTCAGGTGAGCCAGAATGGTAGCGGCCAGAACCGCGGCAGTGGTAACCACATCGTTGCGGGCATCCGCCGCAGTGGCCATGAGCGTTTCGGACTTGATGCGGTTGCCAACGCTGCGGTTGAAGCTGCTCATCCACAGTTTGACCAGGATGGACACCACCAGCACCGCTATGGTCAGCGCACTAAGGGTAACCGGCGTGGGGTGCAGCACCTTGAGGAAGCTTTCTTTCAGCAGCTCAATGCCGATGACCAGTATCATGACCGAAACCGCCAGCCCCGCCAGGTATTCGTACCGTGCATGGCCGTAAGGGTGCTCATCATCGGCAGGTTTTGACCCCAGGCGGAAGCCCACCAGGCTGACCACATTGGAGCTTGCATCGGACAGGTTGTTCAATGCGTCCGCCGCAATGGCCATACTGCCAAACAGGGTGCCCACCGTAAACTTGCCCGCAAACAGCAGCACATTGCACACAATCCCCACCATACAGGCCAGGTTGCCATAAGCAGTGCGCACGGTGCGGTTCTGGATATTGGCCGGATCACGGATAAAAAGTCTGATCAGAAGTTTTGTCAAGAATTGCTCTTCCCTTCCCCTACAGATATGGATATTCGGAATTGAAGTTTCCTGCTGGGGCGTTGTATCCGACAAACCCCACAGACAGATAATTTACAAAAATGGCGGACCGATGGGGGTCCGCCATTTATCATTTCAGGTTCAAGCAGCGTTCCTGCTGACCATCTTATGCAGATCAGTCACGAATGATGCAGGCATCGCGCTCCGGGCCAACGGAGATATACTTGATCTTGCAGCCAACGGCCTTTTCCAGATATTCCACATAGCCGCGGGCAGCTTCCGGCAGGTCCTCGTACTTGCGCACGGAGGTGATATCGCAGTGCCAGCCCGGCAGCTTGACGACAACCGGCTGTGCATCGTCCAAAGTCTTGCCGGTCGGGAAGCGGTCGGTCACAGTGCCGTCAGCCAGCTTGTACTGGGCAACAACGGGAACTTCTTCCATATAATCCAGAACGTCAAACAGGGTCAGGGCCAGCTCGTCACAGCCCTGGCACTGAACGCCGTAACGGGAAGCAACCACATCAAACGGGCCAACGCGGCGCGGGCGGCCGGTGGCAGCGCCGTATTCATGGCCGGCTTCACGCAGCAGGTGCTTTTCTTCCTCGGTCATAGCCAGCTCGGTGGTAAAGGGGCCGTCGCCCACGCAGGAAGAATAAGCCTTCATGATACCGATGGACTTGTTCAGCTTGCGGCCGGGGATGCCAGCGCCAATGGGTGCATAAGCGCCGATGGTGTTGGAGGAAGTGGTGTAGGGATAAATGCCGTAGTCGATATCACGCAGGGCTCCCAGCTGGGCTTCAAACATGATCTTCTTGCCGGCATCGTCAGCATCTGCCAGGTACTGGCCGACATCGCAGATGTAAGCGCTGAACACTTCCTGGAAGTGCTTGCACCAGTTCCACATATCGTCCACGCTGACAGGCTTCTGGTTATAAATGTTGACCATGGTCAGGTTCTTGGATTCCACCAGGGTTTCCAGGCGCTTGCGCACACTGGCATCCATGTGGACCAAATCGCCCATGCGCAGGGTTTTCTTCATGTACTTATCACCATAGGTGTAAGCAATGCCGCGCTTGGTGGAACCAAACTGTGCGCCCGTTTTGGCAAGGCGGGCCTCCTCCAGGCCATCCTGTTCCACATGGAACGGCATGGTGATGGTAGCACGGTCAGAAATTTTCAGGTTGTCCGGGGTAATCTTAACACCCTGTTCGCGCAGGGCGGCGATCTCTTTTTCGAGATGTTCCGGGTCAATGACCATACCGCCGCCCATAACACAGACAATGTTGGGGTGCAGGATGCCGGAGGGCACCAGGTTCAGTACGAACTTGCCGCACTCGTTTTTGACGGTGTGGCCGGCGTTGTCGCCGCCCTGGTAACGGGCAACGATGTCATAATCGCGGCAGAGCAGGTCCACCATACGGCCCTTGCCCTCGTCGCCCCAGTTGATACCGGTAATTGCAGTAAGCATGAAAAATAACCTCGCTTTGGCAAAATGTACAGCCTTTTCCGTTCAGTCTGCCGGGTGGCTGACTGATTTCTTGTAGCCGGGATTCGCCGCCAGCTATATTATAGCAAACCCGCTTGCAAATTCCAATACCCCGGCACAATTTTGTGCAAACCACACAGCCCCGCGCCAGCCGGGCCGCCACTTTGAACAGGGGATCAGTGGCGCACCTGCAGCTTGCGGCGGGTGCCGTCCGGCTCAATCACCGTGGTGTGCTCCAGCTGGTCAATCATGGATGCGCGGATATCGGCCAGGTATTCCTGCCGCAGGGCGTCACGCTCCGCCAGTTCGGCTTCCGTCAGGCCAGAAGTTTTTGCTTTATGAGCCAGCGCATTGATGCGCGCGATTTTTTCTTTTTCCATAGGGTTCTGTTCCTTTCCTTATATAAGGATATCCGGGCAACAGGTCTGCCGCCCATGGCAGAGCATTGGGTGCTCTGCCACGGGTATTATAACACACCCGCTTCCCTTTTGTGAATGCAGGACTGTACTTTTTGCAAAAAAGCTGTATAATAGAAAAGTATCCGCTTTTGACGGGGGTATTTTTCCCTGCTGCGGTACGCGATGTATTTTTCAAAAAAGACAGGAGACAACCCATGAAAAACACCAACCTGACCCGCGCTGCTGCCAGCCTGCTGGCATGCGGCATGGTTTTTGGCCTGACTGCCTGCAGTTCCAGCGCATCCTCCAGCGAAGCAACCGCCGAGAGCGCAGCTTCCAGCGAAGCTGCCAGTGAAAGCACTGTTCCTGACGACGCTACCGCAGAAAGCGCCGCCGATGATTATTCTTATCTGGCTGATTTTTCTTTCAGTGATGCCTATGACGAGAACGGCTACCTGAAAGGCATCACCGCGCTGGATTACGTCACGCTGCCGGATACTGAGAGCTTTACCCTTTCGGACGATGCCACCACCGTGAGCGACAGTGATATTGACGATTACATTTCCAACAACATTCTTTCCAACTATAAGACCACCAACGAGATCACCAACCGCGCCGCCGAAAACGGTGACACTGTGAACATTGACTTTGCCGGTTCCATTGACGGCGTTGCCTTTGACGGCGGCACCGGCAGCGATTATGATCTGACCCTGGGCAGCGGCACCTTTATTGACGGCTTCGAGGATCAGATCGTTGGCCACATGCCCGGCGAAACCTTTGATGTGAATGTCACCTTCCCGGATGACTACCAGGCCACCAACCTGGCCGGCAAGGACGCAGTGTTCGCCACCACGCTGAACTACATCAACGAGGATGTGACCCCCGACCTGACTGATGATTGGGTCAGCAGCAACCTGGCCGAGTCCATGGGCATGAACAATGTGGCTGAGCTGAAAACTTTTGTCAGCAACAGCCTGCTGTTCAATCAGGAAGCCAATGAGCTGTACGGCCAGCTGTACGATGCTGCCGAAGTCAATACCGATACCCTGCCCGAAGATGTGCAGCAGTATTTCACCAATACCGTGCTGTACCAGCCGTACCTGTACGCCCAGATGCGCGGCGTTTCGCTGGAGACCATGCTGAGCCAGGCCGGTTACAGCAGTGTGGATGAATACCTGGAAAACAGCGAAAGCTCCAAGCAGAGCATGATCAAGCAGATCCTGATCATGCAGGCTTTGGCGGAGAAGAACAACATTGTATGCGATACCGACATTCTGAACGCTGAGTTCTCCCGCTACTTTGGCTCCACCGATATGACCAGCTATGTGAACGCTTACGGCGAAAACTACGTGAAAACCAACATTCTGCATGACATTGTGATGCAGAACCAGATCGACAACGTTGCCTAAGCTGCCCAAGCTGTTTGGCTACCCCCTGACCATTAAGTTTTAACCGTACCACCCGCGCCCGCTTGACAAAGCCGTGTGCGGGTGGTATATTAGGACCATAATATTTAGACGTTTATCTAAATATATAATTCTTGTGATTTTCTGAAAGGGTATATGTTATGAGCACGATAATTTCTTTGCAGACCATTTTGTGGAGCGCCTTGGCCGCCGCAGCCGGTATCGGGCTGCCGGTTCTGGTTTTTTTGGTATGGAAGTTCAAATTCTGCCGGGGTGCAAAGCTGTTTCCTGCTGTTGTCGGCGCGGTGACCTTTGTTGTTTTCGCCCAGGTACTGGAAGGTGTGCCCAAGGCCATTTTCTTTGGCGGCGGCACCGGCGTTTCGCAGTATGTGCTGACCCATGCGTGGGCTTACACCCTGATCGGCTGTCTGCTGGCGGGCGTGTTTGAGGAAGTCGGGCGCTATCTTGCGTTTCGCTTTCTGCTCAAGCGCTATACCAACCGGCGGGACGCCGTAACCTATGGCATCGGCCACGGCGGGATCGAGGCAATCCTGGTTCTGGGGCTCACCGCCATCAATAATATTGCGATTGCGCAGCTTGTCAACAGCGGCAGCATTGAAACCATAACCAATGGGCTGACCAGCGCGCAGCTGGACCAGGTACAGGCACAGATCGCCGCCGTTGCCAGCTTTGGGGCCGCCAACCTGCTGCTGGGGCTGGCTGAACGCGCGATTGCCATGACGCTGCACATTTCCCTCTCGGTGGTTGTATTCCGGGCCGTCCGGCAGCGCAAGGCCGGGTATCTGGGATTGGCGGTGGCGCTGCATGCGCTGTTCGATGTTCCCGCCGCTTTATTCCAGTGCGGCGTGCTGCACAGTACCTGGCTGGTGGAAGCACTGCTGCTGGTGCTCTGCCTGGGCTGCGCGGCTTACGCCAAAAAGCAGTATTGTGCATTGCAAGAACCGGAACAGCAGACGTTATCAGATAAGGAGGAACGCTGACCTATGGTAGGCGATGCGTTTAAGGCTTTGGGGGACCCCACCCGGCGGCGCATTCTGGAGCTGTTGAGCGAAGGCGAAATGAGTGCCGGTGATATTGCTGCGCACTTTGATATGGCAAAGCCATCCGTAAGCCACCACCTGAACATTTTGAAAAATGCCGGGCTGGTAACGGATGAGCGCCGCGGCCAGAACATTGTGTACTGCCTGAACCTGACCGTGTTCCAGGAAGCTGTTAAGTGGTTTTTCGATTTTGGCTTTGTGAAAGGTGGACCTGATGATGAAACGAAATAAACTGTTTTGGGGGCTGCTGATTTTTTGCGCCATCAACTTTGCGGCGCACCTCTGCTTTTATGGCTCCCTGCCGGATGTTGTGCCCACCCAATGGGGCGCGGATGGCCAGACCAACGGCTGGGGGCCAAAATCCACTGTGCTGATTATGGCAGCCCTGCCCGCCCTGATGCTGATTTTGATGGCAGTGCTGCCCCGCATTGACCCCAAGCACCAGAATTATGAAAAGTTCAAGGGCGTCTGGAACGCCTCCCTCACTGCCCTTACAATATTTATGTCAGCTATGAGCTGGTTTTCGGAGCTGAGCGTGTTCGGCTTGATTCCGGAGGGCAGCAGCCTGGTCGGTATTCTGGTCTGCGGCGGCTGCGGGGTGCTGTTCATCTTTTTGGGCAACTATATGCCGCGCATCAAGCAGAACTATATGTTCGGCTGCAAAACTCCCTGGGCGCTGAACAACGAACACAACTGGAACCGCACCCAGCGCATGGGCGGCATTGTGTTTGTTATTATGGGTGCTGCTTTGATTGTAATTTCACTGCTGGCCGCCATTTTGGGCGATGCCGCCACCATGATCTTGCTGCTGGCCGTTGTCTTTGGCGGCTCCGCCTGGATCTACCTCTACTCCTACCTCGTCTACATCGGCAAAATGAAGTAAGTAAACAGCGCCCACCCGGAGCGCACTCTTTATCCTGCATCGCGCCTAATATCCAAAAAAGGCGCGCAGCGCCCACCACCATTCTTCTTTATTATTTATTCATTACAAAATGCTCCCCTCTCCATGCAGTTCTCTTATGCACAGGGCGGGGAGCGTTTTATTTTTATTCCTGGGTTTTCTTTTCAGCGCGTTCCGTTTTCATGCGGATGCGCTCGCGCTGGGATTTTTCCAGTTTTTTATAGCGGGCATAGCTTTCGGGGCGCACGGTCTCAATGCAGCGGGCAAAGTTCCAATGCAGGCCGTCGCGGCGGTTCAGTTTAAAGCGCAGGAACCACGGGCCGTGGTCCGGGCAGGTGGCTTCGGTATAATAACCGGTGTTGCCGCGCTTGAGCCAGATATCGTTCAGCACCAGCGGCTTGCCGCAGAACGGGCAGCCCACCTGATACAGCGCAGGGTCATTTTTGTAGGCATCGTGGTCCAGGCGGTCAAAGTAGGTTTGGATATCGTACGTTTCGGTATCGGTATTGTTCAGCAGGGCAGCTGTCAGCTGGGCGGCGGGGTCCGGGTATTCGGCAATGCCCTGGGCCAGCGGCAGGCGGCGGCAGATTTTTGTGGTGTACAGGGCATCGTCCAGCGCATTGTGGAAATCGCCGTCATGCTCAATGCCAAGGCGGTCCACCACGCTTTCCAGCGTCAGGCCCTCGCCTTCCCCGCGGGGGAAATTTTTCAAAAAGATCTGCTGCAGGTCATACCAGCGGCTGGGCCAGCTTTCGTCCATATTATAAAGGAACAGGTTCTGCTTCAGCACCGGCACATCGTCCAAGCCCCACTCGGCAAATTCGGCGTCAGGGCCGGCCCATTCCTGGAACCGCCGCAGGCCTTCGGCAATGGGCACCCCGGCTTCCAGATCGCCCTGGCTCAGGCCAGTCACCTCCGCAATGCGCCAATGCAGCTTGCGGAAAATGCGGGGGCGCAGGGTCATCTCAACGGTATCCAGTACATCGCCATTCTCGTCCACCCGCACTGCACCGATCTGGATGATCTCACCCCGCAGGGTCAGCTCCGCCCCATGATAATTAAAGGTTTTGGGCGCATTGCCCATGTTCCATTCCAAGTCAAAAACGATCAGGTTCACTGCGGGTCCTCCAAGATGAATTTTTCAACGGCCAGCCCTACCCCGTCATGCTCATTATCTGCGGTGACGTATTTGGCTGCCTGTTTTACTTCCGGCACAGCATTGCCCATGGCAACGCCCATGCCCGCATAGCGGATCATGGGCAGGTCGTTCCAGCCATCGCCGCAGGCCATCAGGTTTTCGGGGCCAAGGCCCATGTTTTTCAGCAGCAGCGCCAGCGAGGCGGATTTTTCCACCCCCAGGGGCATCGTTTCAATAAAGAACGGCGCCGAGCGGTAGATGGAAAGTTTGCCCGCAAACTTTTGCTGCATCAGCTCTTCCACATGGGGCATATCCACAGGGTCGCCAACCAGCAGCAGCTTGTTGATGGGCCACTGGATCTCGGCGGGCAGGTTTTCCACCTGGCGGGCCGGGATTTTGTTGATGCGGGCTTCCTCGCCAACATAGGGGTTGGCGGCATCCTCGGTCACAATGCCTTTGGCATCATAGGTCAGCGGCATCACGTTCCAGTAGCGGGCAAAGGTGCACACCGGGTCAATCAGCTCCGGCGGGAACTCATGCTGCACCAGCGTTTCGCCGGTTTTGCAGTCAATGATCTTACCGCCGTTATAGCTCAGGATGCAGCCGCCGCGGCGGTCCAGCTCCAGCTCTTTGGCAAGCGGCTCAATGCCCACGGTGGGGCGGCCGCTGGCCAGCACAATGCGCACGCCGCGGTCCGCCGCTGCCTGCAGGGCAGCTTTGGTGCGTGGGGTAATGACTTTGGCATTGTTGGTCAGTGTGCCATCCAGATCCAGTGCCAGAACTTTGTATTGCATAATATCCCCTGTTTCTTTGTTTTTTCGTCTTTTTATTTTACCCTATCAGCCGCCATTGCGCAAGGGGGCGGTAAAGATTCCGGTTATTTCCGCCTGCATTGCTCTTTGGAGCGCAGCAGGGCTGATTTTGCGGTGCAGCACACCCATTTTTGTGGCAAAACCCGGAAAATGACCGGGATTTTAGCGGTTAGTAATAACTAACGTATTGACAACAAATTTTCCTCATGGTACACTATTCAGGCAATAAGGGAGTAGTCGGCGCGGCACTGGGCAAGAGCAGCCGTGCAGTTTTGCCAACACAATGAGCTAACAGCAAAGGCTCTGGCACTACTTGAAATGACGAGACTTATCCGCACAGGGTTCACCTGCATGCTGTGTGCAGGTGCTGGGCGGATAGGTCTTTTTTGTTTGCCCGGCTCTGCCCTTGGATCTAAGGCAACACCGCACAATTCCCGCCTTGCGGCTTAAGCACCGCTCCGGCAGCTGCGGCACGGCATCTGCGTTGCCAAAATGCTCGATAATGTCGGGTTGCGGTACCCGCATCGTGCTTCGGGGGCAAAAGCCCCTCGC